>NZ_CAWQOK010000106.1:0-24819 GCF_963896075.1 Proteus sp. G4415 | reverse complement strand
TAAGTGTGGTTTAAAAAATCTAAAGAGAGCATTGGCTCCCTTTAGAATGTAACTATTCATTATTTAAAATAACGTATCGTGTAGTTTTCTGACAATATTATCTGCATCTTTGCCATCCACTAATAAACATAAGTTATGGGTACTCGCACCATGACTTATCATTCTAATATTATAATCCTCTAAAGTGCCAAAAATCTGGCTTCCTAAGCCATTTACTTGCGATAGTGAATTACCAATGATAGCGACCAATGCCAGATCTTCTTCTACTTCCACGCGACATAATGCGGATAATTCTGTTAATAAAGCATTAGTTAACAGACTGCCTGATGAGCTAGTGGTACCTGTGGTATCCAATGTTAAAGCAATACTGACTTCTGATGTGGTTATCACATCAACCGAAATATGGTGGCGTGATAAAATGGTAAATATTTCTGCCAAAAAACCACGGGCATGAAGCATTTTCAAACTATGCAGGGTAAGTAGTGTCTGGTTTCTACGTAGTGCAATGGCACGAAACACAGGAGGATTATCAGTTTGTGCACAAACCAATGTACCACCTTCTTCTGGTGCTTTGCTTGAGCCGACAAACACAGGAATGCCACTACGCACTGCAGGTAATAACGTTGCGGGATGGAGAATTTTAGCACCAAAGGTTGCCATTTCAGCCGCTTCATCAAAGGCAATATGATCAATGCGATGTGCTTGTGGGACTATTCTTGGATCAGTGCTATAAATACCAGGTACATCAGTCCAAATATCGACACGTGACATCCCTAATGCTTCACCAATCAGTGCCGCAGTATAATCACTTCCGCCACGTCCTAAGGTGGTGGTTTTTCCTTTAGGCTCTTGTCCGATAAAACCTTGGGTAACAATCACGGTTTCTGTTAAGCGGGGCTGAATTAAACTTTGTGTTAACTCAGTTAATTGCGCCATATCTGGCTCAGCATGACAAAACAGATCGTTGGTTTTCATTACTTTTCTGACATCAAACCAATCTGCACTTATTCCTTTTTCACGTAACAGTTCAACAAACAATAACGTTGACATCAATTCACCGTGGCTGACTAACTCATCGGTTAACGCATCAGAAGTTGCCAAGGCTGCCGCTTCTGACAGCATTTCAATATTGTCCAATAAGCGGTTTATTTCTTGAGAAATAATTTCTGCTTGTGATAGTTGATTGATGATGGCGTATTCAATATCACGAACTTGAGCCAATAAAGCGGCTCGTTGTGTTGCGTCAACACCTGTCGCAAGTTCGATAAGTAAATTGGTGATCCCCGCTGAAGCAGAAAGAACCACCACACGGACTGATTTCTGTTTTAAGATAATATCTGCACACTTTTCCATCGCCGCAAAATTTGCCACGCTAGTGCCACCAAATTTGGCGATAGTAAAAGGTGATGAAGGTGTTGCAGTATTATCTTTCATTGTTGTATTCCTTTAGTCCCAGTGAGATGTTAAACACAGTTAGGAATATCGGTTATTGCCAAAAGAGTCAATCAAGAGTGAAGGATAATCAATTTAATTAATAATCACTCAAAGATTATCGGTTTTGCCTATGTAAGTAATTAATACTAGATTTGTTGAATGGTTTTGACGAATATCATCAAATAAGAAAGAATTGACCGTAACTATTAAATGACAGGCTACAATCTGAGAGTATCGGATTGTAATCTTAAGAGAGTATTGTGAATGAAAAATGTAAACCCAACTCATACCTTAGCTTGGAAGGCATTAGAAGACCATTTTGCCGTGATGAAAGATACAGAAATGAAAACACTGTTCTCTCAAGATCCATCACGCTTTAACACCTTTTCAAGAACGTTTTCAGACCAAATTCTAGTCGATTTTTCAAAAAACCGTATCACCCAAGAAACATTAGATAAATTACAGGCTCTGGCTAAAGAGTGTGATGTTGCTGGTGCGATAAAGAGCATGTTTAGCGGTGAAAAAATCAACTGTACGGAAGATCGTGCGGTACTCCACACCGCATTACGCAACCGTAGCAATACACCGGTTATGGTCGATGGCAAAGATGTGATGCCAGAAGTCAATGCTGTATTGCATAAAATGAAAGTATTTAGTGAGCGTGTGATTAGTGGTGAATGGAAAGGTTACACAGGTAAAGCGATTACTGATGTGGTCAATATCGGTATTGGTGGTTCTGATTTAGGCCCGTATATGGTGACAGAAGCACTGCGCCCTTATAAAAACCACTTGACCATGCATTTTGTTTCTAATGTTGATGGTACACATATTGCAGAAACCTTGAAAAAATGCGATCCAGAAACAACGCTATTCTTGATTGCTTCAAAAACCTTTACCACACAAGAAACCATGACTAATGCACACTCTGCAAGAGATTGGTTCTTATCTGCGGCTAAAGAGAGTGCTTTTGTCGCGAAACACTTTGTTGCGTTATCAACTAATAGTGCTGAAGTAGAAAAATTTGGTATTGATACCGCAAATATGTTTGAGTTTTGGGATTGGGTTGGTGGCCGCTACTCATTATGGTCAGCAATTGGTTTATCCATTGTATTATCTATTGGTTATGACAACTTTGAGCAGTTACTGTCTGGTGCTCATGCTATGGATAATCACTTTAGAACCACTGAAGCTGAAAATAATATTCCGATGATATTGGCGCTTATTGGCATTTGGTATAACAATTTTTTTGGTACCGAAACTGAAGCGATTCTGCCATACGATCAATATATGCACCGTTTTGCTGCTTACTTCCAACAAGGTAATATGGAATCCAATGGTAAATATATCGACCGTGATGGAAACAAAGTCAGTTACCAAACCGGACCTATTATTTGGGGAGAGCCGGGGACTAATGGCCAGCATGCGTTTTATCAATTAATTCATCAAGGAACCAAACTGATCCCTTGTGATTTTATTGCACCAGCGATCAGCCATAATCCATTATCTGATCATCATGCAAAACTAATGTCGAACTTCTTTGCACAAACCGAAGCATTAGCATTTGGTAAAACTCGTGAGCAAGTCGATGCAGAGTTTGCCTCAGCAGGAAAAGATCCTGCAACCATGGGGTATGTGGCACCATTTAAAGTGTTTGAAGGGAATCGTCCCACCAACTCCATTCTTTTAAAAGAGATCACTCCCTATTCATTAGGCGCGTTAATTGCGATGTATGAACATAAAATCTTTGTACAAGGTGTAATTTTCAATATCTTCACCTTTGACCAATGGGGCGTTGAGTTGGGCAAACAATTAGCTAATCGCATATTGCCAGAGTTAAAAGGTAAGGAAAGTGTTAACAGTCATGATAGTTCAACAAATAATTTAATTAATCGTTACAAAGCATGGCGTTAAGAGAATAAATTAAGTGTGATTAAGCGCTTATAACCAAGGAGGTTGATGGTGACCTCCTTTGTTTTTTCTCAATTTGAGTGAATTCTGATTATCTTTTAACGTTTTTTTAGATTATTTATACGAAATGTTATCAGCTTTTAACTTCCTATCGCTACATCATGATATCCTTAGTGCATAATGATTTATAAAGTTAGGATCATCATAGTTGTGATGATGAAAGAATGTTTAAAAAATCCATAATTACTCACGCACCTATTCACTGGTTATCAGATGAAGAGCGTGAAGAAGTCGCAGAAAATACCTTAAGTTGGCTGCTGGAATTAGGTTCAATGACACGACGTTTTGAGCAACATTGCCATCAAGTGACGGTAATGCCATATCAAGAAGGTTTTATTGAATATATCGAGCCTGCTGATGAACAAAAGTGTTTACCTTATAGCCGACGCTATTGGCTAAGAGAAATCGTCCTTTGTGGGGATAATGTACCTTGGTTATTAGGGCGAACATTAGTGCCGGAAGAGACATTAACGGGTGAAGATCGCCAATTAGTGAATTTGCGTACGGTGCCATTAGGACGTTATCTGTTCCAGGAAACAACCTTAAGTCGTGATTTTATTCATATTGGGCAACAAAATGGACATTGGTTACGTCGTTCCCGTTTCCAGCTTTCAGATAAACCTTTATTATTAACTGAGGTGTTTTTGCCTGCATCACCTGTATATAAGCAGTAGTTAGGGGGAGCTAAAATTGGAGGGAAGTATGACGCACAATAAATGGCAGGCGTATAGCCGTTTAATGCGTATAGATAAGCCTATTGGAGCGCTATTATTACTTTGGCCAACGTATTGGGCATTATGGATCGCCGCTAAAGGCTTTCCTGACTGGCATATCCTGATTGTATTTACTCTAGGTGTGTTTTCCATGCGTGCCGCTGGGTGTGTAATAAATGACTTTGCTGACAGAAAAATTGATGGCAACGTTGAAAGAACTAAAAATAGACCATTACCTAGTGGTGCTGTAACGGAGAAAGAGAGCAAGATTATCTTTATTGTCTTGGTGCTGTTTTCGTTTGGATTAGTGCTTACGTTAAATACCATGACCATTTGGTTATCTATTGCCGCACTTGCACTCGCATGGTTTTATCCTTTTGTAAAACGTTTTAGTAATTTGCCTCAATTAATTTTAGGTATGGCCTTTGGTTGGTCTATCCCTATGGGATTTGCTGCAGTTTCTGAAACACTACCTTTAGTATGTTGGTTACTCTTTTTGGTCAATATTATCTGGTCTGTTGTGTATGACACTCAATATGCCATGGTCGATCGCAATGATGATTTAAAAATAGGGGTGAAATCGACAGCCATTCTGTTTGGTCGTTACGATAAAATCATTATTGGTATTTTACAGTTAGTGATGTTGGCATTATTAGTGGCGATTGGCGTTTTGCTGAATATGAAAGGGATCTATTATTGGTCATTGTTACTCGTGACAGCCCTGTTTATTTATCAACAGAAATTAATTGCTGAACGGGAAAGAGCCCCTTGTTTTCAAGCGTTTATGAATAATAATTATGTCGGTTTTGTTTTATTCGCAGGTATTTTATTTAATTATTTCTAATAAATATATTACCAGCACTAGCTGAGCACTGAAGTTGCATAAAAATAAAAGGGATAAGCCAATTGCTTATCCCTTTTCTATTACTGATTATAGCGCGATTTGCTATTAAGCAACTACTTATCCATGTTGGATTCAGGGTTTTCCTCAATCGCTTGTGCTGAATTGTTATCTTCAGTAACGCCTACACTCTCAATGGTTAAACGAATTTCTGGTGACATTAATTTCGCAATAACTTGGTAAAGTGCAGAGGCATCTGCTTTGAGGATATCTTCATTATCTTTGAGATAACCTTCTTCACGCAGTGTAGAAACTAAAGTGGAGAAAACCGCTTTATCAAAGAACTCAGGTGCGTTAATACCATGCAATACAGAAAGTCGTTGCGCCAAAATGCGGCTTTCTCTTTCTAATAGTGCACGGCTAATTTCAGGAGCAAAATTGAGTAGAGAGAGCGTAATACCATAACGCTGTAGCGTTTCTCTAACACTTGCTGCTAAAAGCTGTAATGGGCGAATACGTGCTGGATTGATCCGTAATATGCCATCATCAGCACAGCAAATTAGACGTTGGCGACAAAGCTCACTAATCAGTGTATTAACCACATCAGGTAACTCCTCTTTTTCATAGCGAATAAACAACTCAGCTTTGATAAGAGGGAAAATTAATTCTACCTGTTTCATTAAGTCATCACGGTGTATACGCTCGTGATGCAAGACAATGCTCGCAATTAATGATGGTGTAACCATTAAGTGAATGGTGTTATTGCGATAATAAGTCATCAATACGGCACTTTCACGAGGCAATATAATAATATCACCAAGACTATCCTGCTCAACTTGGAATTTATCTGTTTGCAAGGCGTGTGCTAATAATGTTTCTGAGCTTTTATCGGGGACAACCATATCTGATGAGTAAGGCACATTACGCAGTAACTGTAGATAACAATCTATTTGCTCTAATAATTGTTCTTTAGTTAATGCTCGCTGACGGGACGCTAGCAACGCCGTAGAGACAAGGTTAATCGCATTAATCGAAGCGGCATTATTAATATTGACCATAATATTATCCGCTAACGCACTAACTGCAGGATTTAACCAGCTTGGACGTTGTGGCTCAATGGGATCAATATCATCGCGCCAGTCAGGCACTGCCTGATTAAGGTATTGTGATAGCGAAATAGGTTCACCAAAATTGACATAGCCTTGACCAAGGTTACGTAGTTTACGCAATCCTCTGATCATCTGCATAAAACCTTCTTTCTCTTTTGTCGCACCACGCAACTCTTTGGCATAAGTGGCAACTTCCATGACATGCTCATAGCCAATATAAATGGGAACGATGGAAATAGGGCGTGTCTCACCACGTAACATGGCTTGCACGGTCATTGACAGCGTCCCTGTTTTAGGATCTAACAGTCGACCTGTACGGGAGCGTCCACCTTCAACAAAATATTCAATAGAGTAGCCTCGAGAGAATAATTCACCTAAATATTCCCGGAAGATGGTTGAATAAAGTTTATTTCCTTTAAAGGTTCGACGAATAAAGAAAGCCCCTAAATGGCGGAAAATCGGTCCTGCTGGCCAGAAATTAAGGTTAATACCCGCAGCAATATGTGGGGGAACCAATCCTTGATGATAAAGTACATAGGAAAGCAATAAGTAGTCCATATGACTACGGTGACAAGGTACGTAGACAATTTCATGTCCATCTTGCGCAAGTTGGCGCACACGTTCTGCATTAAAAACGTTGATACCTTGATAGAGCTTATTCCATGTCCAGCTTAATACACGATCAGTCATTCGTACCGCTTCATAAGAGAAATTAGCGGCGATCTCTTCCATGATATCAGTGGCATTTTTACGTGCTTTATCAAGCGTAATTTTTTTCGCTTTTGCTTCATCTTCAATGGCTTTTTCAATGGCTTTGGATGCCAATAGTTTATTGAAGAGATCTTGGCGTGCAGGTAGTTTTGGGCCAACTGCTGCTAAACGCTGACGTGAAAAGTGAATACGTGCCACACGCGCAAGTTTTCGAGCAATGCTGGTATCGGTTCCATGTTCATTCGCCATTTGGCGCATGGATACGGTCGGCGAGAAACGGACAAAACTATCTCGACCTAGCCAGAGGATGGCAATAAATTTTTGGATCCCATTTAATAAGCGCAAATGGGGGACACCATTATGACCTTCTCGACCCGGTGAGCGACCGAACATCACTGAAGCAGGTAACATTTCAATATCAAGATGCGGATTGTTACGATGAGCATCAAGATAAGCATGGAATGTTTTCACTGAATCTTTACGCGGATCGGGAGAGTAGTAACGGAATACTCTAGGACCATCGTCAATAAAGACGTAGGCTGGCAGTTTGGTTCCGTTAATTTCTATGGGTTGCAGAGGATCTGGCAAGCCAAGAGATAAACATTGCTGACGTAATGTCAGTAAGTCTGCTTTAGAGTGATAAGGCAGAACATAAAGGAAAGATCGCGACGTATCTAAGCCTAACTCAGTGATAGGATCAGTCGGAACTCGTTTACTTTTTACCAACAATTTCAGTGGTAAATTCAATGTGTTATAATATAGTTTACGCCAAGCTGACATAAATAGTTGTAGCCTCTTATTAGCAATACTTCGAAAGCATAACAGAAAGTCTTTCGTAGATCTGTGGTGCTGTGACAATATTAATAGAGAAAAGTGGCAAAATAATCGTTTGTTTTCGATAGAGTTTATTATGGCTAATCAAAATAAAGGTCTTACCCGAATCATTAAAGCTGGTGGCTATTCATATCAGGGCTTACGCGCCGCTTGGATCAATGAAGCCGCTTTTAGACAAGAAGCTATTGTGACCTTAATAGCAATTATCCTTGCATTTTTTATCGATGTCAGTGTTCTAGAGCGCATTTTATTGATTGGTTCAGTCGTCCTTGTCGTTATTTTAGAACTGGTCAATAGTGCTATAGAAGCTGTCGTCGATCGCATTGGTACAGAACGTCATGAATTATCAGGACGAGCAAAGGATATGGGATCAGCTGCCGTTCTCGTCGCTATTATATTGGGATTATTTACTTGGGGAACCATTCTTTGGCATCATTTTTTTGCATAAAGTAAAAAAAATCGACAATTGTCGAAAAATAATGCAAAGATGCGTGTTTTATATGCATTTGTAGTTCCCAATCGGCATATACCTGTATATACTCACAGTCTGACTGTATAAACAAACAGGGGGCGGAATGAAAGCATTAACTGCAAGGCAGCAGCAGGTTTACGATTTGGTTCGTGATCACATTTCGCAAACGGGTATGCCACCAACACGGGCGGAAATCGCTTCCCAACTTGGTTTTCGCTCACCTAATGCGGCAGAAGAGCATTTAAAAGCACTTGCTCGCAAAGGCGTGATAGAAATTGTCTCTGGTGCATCTAGAGGTATCCGTTTGCTACTTGAAGAAGAGCCTGAAGGCTTACCATTAATTGGACGAGTTGCAGCCGGTGAACCACTTTTAGCGCAAGAGCATATCGAAAGCCATTATCAAGTTGATCCTATGCTTTTTAAACCGAGCGCAGATTTTTTACTGCGTGTTAATGGTATGTCGATGAAAGATATCGGTATTATGGATGGCGATCTACTTGCTGTGCATAAAACACAAGATGTCCATAATGGCCAAGTGATTGTCGCACGTATTGAAGATGAAGTAACTGTAAAACGATTTAAGAAAGTCGGTAGTAAGATAGAACTGCACGCAGAAAATCCAGAGTTTTCACCTATTATCGTTGATTTACGTGAGCAGAGCTTTACTGTGGAAGGATTAGCAGTAGGGGTTATCCGTAACGGCGAATGGCTGTAATTTGTATCTAATTCATTCAATACAAATTATTGTACCAGATGCGCCGAAACCTCGTCCTCCAGTTTATCAGGGCGGGGAGAACGTCAAAAAGATGCAGATGATGTGTAAAAACATAAAATCATCTGCATTTTCTCTTTTTAATTTATACAAAAAAACATATGTTCCGCTGACTTTTATCTTTTATCTGCTTAACGAGGCTTATAGTCACCGGTTTTTTTCTGCTTAAGATTATCATCCATACTATGATCATGGTGACAACCTTCCGGATGTGTACAGGCTTGGGCTTCATGGCACTGAGCGCACAGCCCATGAATTTCAATCACACTATGGCGTAAATGAAAGCCATTATCTTTAGCGAGCGTACTGATCGCCCCTTCAATTTTATGACTACTTTTTTCTGTGACTGATAAGCAACGATCACAAATTAACATCACCGATGTATGCTCAACATCATCAAAATGATGACAAAGCACATAGCTATTGGTGGATTCTATTTTGTGAATAAAACCTTGTTCAAGTAGAAATTCCAATCCACGATATACGGTAGGTGGTTTAGCTTGAGGCTCTACTTGGCGTAATAAATCTAATAAATCATAAGCGCTGATTGCGGTAGGTTGTTGCATGATCAGACGCAATACTGCCAGACGTTGTGAAGTCAGGCGAACACCTCGTTTCTGGCAGATCTTTTCTGCCTGAGCGAGCAATTTCTCTTCATTCATAGGATAGGATGCTCTCAGACGTGATTAATTACGATGATCTTACCATATTTTTTTTGAGCAAACCTTTGTGGAAAGTGGGATTTTGAGAAAATAACGCTATAAATTGTCATTATCAGTAAATCAAATCTAACCATGGTGGAAGGGGCTAATATTTATTCACAAGACTTACCTTAACGCCAATGATGAACGAGTAATAGTCAATGGGGAGTAGACAAGGTGTGACAATATGATTGGCAAATACGGGGTAAGCATGAAACAAAGAAAAGCCCGTTAATGGTATAACAGGCTTTAGCGTTTGATGTTATATGACTTAGAAGATAAGGTGAGTTCTTAAGTAACCGTCAGAACGGAATATCGTCATCAAAGTCCATTGGTGGTTCATTACTTGGCGCTGGTGCCGCTGCGGGTTGTTGTGCTGGGCGAGATGGTGCGCCACCACTAAACTGTTGTGATGCTTGTGGTTGCTGAGGTTGACCCCAACCGCCTTGGCCTTGTGAAGGTGCATTATCTTGACCACCACGGCCACCTAACATCTGCATTGTGCCACCGATATTCACCACAACTTCAGTGCTGTAGCGATCTTGACCACTTTGATCTTGCCATTTACGTGTTTGTAATTGACCTTCAATATAAACTTGTGAACCTTTACGCAGATACTCGCCAGCAATTTCTGCTAGTTTGCCGAAAATGACCACACGGTGCCATTCGGTTTTCTCTTTCATTTCACCGGTTTGTTTGTCGCGCCAGCTTTCTGAAGTTGCTAGTGTCAGATTTGCCACTGCACCACCACTTGGCATATAACGGATTTCTGGATCCTGCCCTAAATTACCGATAAGAATAACTTTGTTAACGCCTCTGCTCGCCATGTGAGGTACTCCTGCGAAAGTAAATTTTTTGAAATCATAAGCGATGAAGTTTATCACGTAAGCTAAAATTTGAATATGATGAGTAATGAATTTCTCCATTGAGAACAGGATCGACATTTTATTGTCTTAATATGGCAAATTTTCATAATCATTCAGTTTCAATATATATACTGTATATCCATTCAGCTAGTTTTGTGTCATAATTATCCGATTCTTTCTTTTTCGGCGACTCACTTAATCCGGGATATATTCATGGATAAAATCGAAGTACGGGGCGCTCGCACCCATAACCTAAAAAATATCAATTTGGTCATTCCCCGCGATAAACTTATTGTTATTACGGGACTTTCTGGCTCAGGTAAATCCTCTTTAGCCTTTGATACGCTTTATGCGGAAGGCCAACGGCGTTACGTTGAATCGCTTTCAGCTTATGCTCGTCAGTTCCTTTCCTTAATGGAAAAGCCTGATGTTGATCATATTGAAGGGTTATCGCCCGCTATTTCGATTGAGCAGAAATCGACATCACATAACCCGCGCTCAACGGTCGGCACCATTACCGAGATCCACGATTACCTACGTCTATTATTTGCACGTGTAGGTGAACCGCGCTGTCCTGATCACGATATCCCTTTAGCGGCTCAAACGGTAAGCCAAATGGTGGATAATGTTTTAGCGCAACCTGAAGGTAAACGCTTAATGTTATTGGCGCCAATCGTAAAAGAGCGCAAAGGTGAGCATGTAAAATTACTCAATAATCTTGCCGCACAAGGCTATATTCGTGCTCGTATCGATGGTGAAGTGTGTGATTTATCAGATCCCCCTACCTTGGAGTTACAGAAAAAGCACACCATTGAAGTGGTCATTGATCGCTTTAAAGTTCGTGACGATCTGGCTCAACGTTTAGCGGAATCTTTTGAAACCGCATTAGAGCTTTCTGGCGGTACTGCTGTTATCTCTGATATGGACGATAGCAGTGCTGAAGATATCGTTTTTTCTGCAAACTTTGCCTGTCCTATTTGTGGTTATAGCATGAGTGAACTAGAGCCACGGTTATTCTCTTTTAATAACCCCGCAGGTGCGTGTCCTACTTGTGATGGTTTAGGGGTTCAACAATTTTTCGATCCTGATTTGGTGATCCAGAATCGAGAAATCTCTCTGGCCGGTGGTGCGATTAAAGGGTGGGATCGGCGTAATTTTTACTATTTCCAAATGTTGCGCTCATTAGGCGAGCACTATCATTTTGATGTTGAAGCCCCCTTTGACTCATTACCCGACAAGATCCAGAAAGTGATTTTATCCGGTTCAGGTAAAGAAAATATTGAATTTAAATACACCAATGATCGAGGGGATGTTGTGGTTCGCCATCATCCTTTTGAAGGGGTATTAAATAATATGGAGCGCCGTTATCGTGAAACAGAATCGAGTGCGGTGCGTGAAGAGTTAGCTAAATATATTAGCAATCGTCCTTGTGCCTCTTGTGGTGGTACTCGCTTACGTCGCGAAGCTCGCCATGTGTATGTTGAAAATACCACGTTACCTGAAATTGCCGATTACAGTATTGGTCATGCGATGAGCTTTTTCCAAAATCTAAAACTCAGTGGTCAGCGAGCGAAGATTGCCGAAAAAGTATTAAAAGAGATTGGTGACAGATTAAAATTCTTGGTCAATGTGGGATTAAATTACCTCACTCTTTCTCGTTCAGCGGAGACATTATCAGGCGGCGAAGCGCAGCGTATTCGCCTAGCAAGCCAAATTGGTGCTGGATTAGTTGGGGTAATGTATGTACTTGATGAGCCTTCAATTGGTTTGCATCAACGCGATAACGATCGCCTACTGGAAACGTTGATCCACTTGCGTGATTTAGGTAACACGGTGATCGTCGTTGAGCATGATGAAGACGCTATCCGTGCCGCTGATCATATCATTGATATTGGGCCGGGTGCTGGCGTTCATGGTGGTGAGATAGTCGCTCAGGGTACACTGGAAGATATTGTTAATAATCCCAGCTCATTAACCGGTAAATTCTTAAGTGGCGAACGCCGTATTGCTATCCCTGAAAAGCGTGTTCCTGTTGATCGCGAAAAAATGCTCACTATTTTAGGGGCGAAAGGTAATAACCTAAAAAACGTTAATTTAAAAATACCTGTTGGTTTATTTACTTGTATTACCGGTGTATCTGGCTCGGGTAAATCAACCTTAATTAATGATACGTTATTCCCCATTGCTCAACGTCAATTAAATGGCGCCACTAATAGCGTGCCAGCACCTTATTTAGACGTTGAGGGATTAGAGCACTTCGATAAAGTGATTGATATTAACCAAAGTCCTATCGGTCGTACTCCACGTTCCAACCCTGCGACTTATACCGGAGTATTTACCCCGATCCGTGAACTTTTTGCTGGTGTACCAGAATCACGAACTCGCGGTTATACGCCGGGGCGCTTTAGTTTTAACGTGAAGGGGGGGCGTTGCGAAGCTTGCCAAGGCGATGGTGTATTAAAAGTTGAAATGCACTTTTTACCTGATGTGTATGTGCCTTGTGATCAGTGTAAAGGGCAACGTTATAATCGTGAAACCCTTGAGATTAAATATAAAGGGAAAAATATTCATGAAGCGCTAGATATGACAATCGAAGAAGCAAGAGAGTTTTTTGATGCGGTGCCTGCATTAGCGCGTAAGCTACAAACATTGATTGATGTGGGACTCTCTTATATTCGTTTAGGACAATCTGCCACTACGTTATCGGGTGGTGAAGCACAACGGGTTAAATTAGCCAAAGAGTTGTCAAAACGGGGTACAGGCCAAACCCTCTATATTTTGGATGAACCGACCACGGGTTTGCACTTTGCCGATATTGAGTTACTTCTTGATGTGCTCCATCAGTTGCGTGATCAGGGTAATACAATTGTGGTGATTGAGCATAACCTCGATGTGATCAAAACCGCTGACTGGATCGTTGATTTAGGGCCTGAAGGGGGCAGTGGAGGTGGTCAGATCTTGATATCCGGTACGCCAGAGCAAGTTGCTGACTTTGAAGGCTCCCACACGGCAAGGTTTTTGAAACCAATTTTAGAGCGCGGTTATTAATAGCACACGGTTTACGCACTTCTTGTCTAAACGCTACAAATTTTGTTTGTAGCGTTTTTCTTTATAAAAAGGAATTTGATATTTTATTAGAGAAATTAATTCTATTAGATAAAACTATTCTTTTTTCGTCAGTCACGCTGATAGCCGCTTTTTATATAATTAACACTCTTTTTATAAAAAAAAGAATAAATAGTTAATTCTGCTGTTTTATTACATTATTTTAACTAAATACGAGATAACAAAGCTAAATAGAAAGGATTATCATAGTATATCGTGATGCATAGCACAGTTTATTCATGGATTTGTTTCATTTGTTATACTTGACTATTATTGTATAACAATAGTGATATTTTGTTATATTTCAAAGCGTTATGTAAATCAAAAGGTTGCCGTAGGGGGAAGGTTATTATTTACTGTTCCCTTTGAACAGATAATCCTACTTTTCTCCTTGTGAGAGAATTATTTCCCAAAACGTTTTCAGCTATCACGATTTATAACAACTTTTTTCTCCGCAATATTTCCTATCATTTATCCATAATAAAAATACCTGCAAAAAGTAAGGCTATTAGGTCATCGCAAAGTTAGATAGTTCTTTTTACCCCCAAAATTCGTTTTGCTATTAACAATTACAATATAAAAAGTGAGTACTAATATGGAAACGGCTTCCTCAAAAACAGAGACAACAAGCTATCCCGCAACTAGTGCTGGCGCTCGCCGAGCAGGTATGACAGAAGAACAATGGCGTGCAGCAATTAAATTTGACGGCAATGATGTGGGCTGGGTTATCATGAGTATCGGTATGGCTATCGGTGCAGGGATTGTTTTTTTACCTGTACAGGTTGGCTTAATGGGATTGTGGGTTTTCTTACTTTCCTCCGTGATTGGTTACCCCGCAATGTACCTTTTCCAACGCCTATTTATTAATACGTTGGCTGAATCTCCTGAGTGTAAAGACTACCCAAGCGTTATCACCGGTTATCTCGGTAAAAACTGGGGTATTTTATTAGGTGCACTCTATTTTGTGATGTTAGTGATTTGGATGTTTGTCTATTCCACAGCTATCACGAATGACAGTGCTTCTTATCTACAAACTTTTGGTGTGACTGACGGTTTATTATCAGAAAATCCGTTCTATGGTCTGATTTTAATCTGTGCGTTAGTGGCTATTTCTTCTCGTGGTGAACAATTACTGTTTAAGCTATCAAGCTTTATGGTAATGACAAAACTACTGGTTGTTGCGGCATTAGGTCTTTCAATGATTGGTATGTGGCATCTGTATAATGTTGGCGCATTACCACCTGCCGGACGTTTAATTAAAGAAGCCATTATCACACTACCTTTTACATTAACTTCTATTTTGTTTATCCAAACATTAAGCCCAATGGTTATCTCTTATCGTAGTCGTAACCAAAATCGTGAAGTAGCGCGTCATAAAGCATTACGTGCAATGAATATCGCTTTCGGTGTGTTGTTCTGTACGGTGTTTTTCTATGCGATCTCCTTCACATTAGCAATGGGACATGATGAAGCAGTAAAAGCTTATGAGCAAAATATCTCTGCATTAGCGATTGCGGCAAAATTCTTCCCTGGTGGTTGGGTAACCGTAGTGAGTGTGATGCTGAATATTTTCGCAGTAATGACCGCATTCTTTGGTGTCTATCTCGGTTTCCGTGAAGCAACACAAGGGATTGTGATGAATATTCTGCAGCGCATGATGCCTGTTGAAAAAATCAATGAAAAATGGGTACAAAACGGCATTATGATCTTTGCTGTGCTGTTAGCTTGGGGCGCCATTATTCTCAATGCACCAGTACTGAGCTTTACCTCAATTTGTAGTCCTATCTTTGGTATGGTCGGTTGTCTTATCCCTGCATACCTAGTGTACAAAGTACCGATGTTACATAAATACAAAGGCGCATCACTTTATCTGATTATCTTTACGGGTCTGCTACTTTGTGTTTCTCCGTTCTTGGCATTCTCATAGTCGTCAACTGCGGTTCGAGTTAGCTGTTATTAAAAACGATATTAATCCAAGGTGTTAGATTATGAGCCAGAACAATAATTCTCATTTATGGTCGCAGTTTATTCGTCAATTACGTGAAGGTGTTAAGCCAGCAGTAGGTTGCACTGAGCCGATTTCATTGGCATTAGCTGCGGCAAAAGCAACCGCATTATTAGCTGAGCCTGTTGTTGGTATTGAAGCGTGGGTTTCGCCTAATTTAATGAAAAACGGAATGGGCGTAACAGTACCAGGAACGGGAATGGCGGGATTACCCATCGCGGCTGCATTAGGGGCGACAGGAGGTAATCCAGATGCTGGCCTTGAAGTATTACTTACAGCATCACCACAATCTATCGCTCAGGCTAAGACATTGGTTGCTGAAGGAAAAGTGACGGTTGGCGTGAAAACGCCATGTAGTGATGTACTCTACTCCGAAGCAAAAGTATATGGTCAGTCAGGTTATGCCATTGTCAGTATTGCTAAAGAGCATACCCATGTTGTGCGCTGTGAGTGTAATGGCAAAGTTGTTTTTGAGGATGATAAAACGAGTTTGACTCATGCCGGGGATAGCGTAGAAGAAAAGCCTTTTGCGGCGGTTTGTGCTGAAGATATTTATCGCTTTGCACTCAATGTACCTATAGATCAAGTCGCCTTTATGCTTGATGCGGCTTATCTAAATGGTGCTTTATCAGAAGAAGGGCTAAAAAATAGTTATGGATTGGCGATAGGGCGGACGCTGGTTTCACAGCAAGAGAATGGCTTATTAGGTAAGGATTTACTGAGTGAAATCATGATAAGAACGTCTGCCGCTTCAGATGCACGTATGGGGGGCGCTGTATTACCTGCTATGAGTAACTCAGGCTCCGGTAATCAAGGTATTGCTGCGACATTGCCGGTAATGGTAGTTGCTGAATTTATTCAAGCAGATGACGAAACTTTATTACGGGCATTAGTTTTATCGCACTTAATGGCGATTTATGTTCATAGCCATTTCCCACCTCTGTCAGCATTGTGTGCGGCAACCACTGCATCAATGGGGGCGGCTGCGGGTATGGCATGGCTACTGACTAAGGACTTCACCACTGTAAGTATGTCAATCAACAGTATGATTGGTGATATTAGTGGCATTATCTGTGATGGCGCCTCGAATAGCTGTGCAATGAAAGTATCAAGTAGTGCGGCGAGTGCGTATAAAGCCGTTTTGATGGCGATGCAAAATCAAAGTGTAGCGGGTACTGACGGGATTGTCAGTGATGATGTTGATAGTTCAATTGCGAATCTCTGCGCATTAGCCAGTCGTGCAATGCAACATACAGATATTCAAATTATTGAGATCATGGAAGAAAAAGCACGCCGTAATGCCGGGGAAAAGCAGCAAGCTGTCAATGCATAAAAGGCAAAGACCTAAAAAGACAGTGAAAAATGTTGTAATGCAGTAAAGAAAATACCTGCTTATGAAAATAGGCAGGTATTTTTTTAAGCTAATATCAGCAACGAATTGTTGGTTATATTAATTAACTGACGGCTGCAAAGGCTTGTGCAATGCGCTGCACATTATTGTTATTGACACCCGCCATACAAACACGACCTGTACCAATCAGGTAAATACCAAACTCTTCACGTAATCTATCTACTTGCTCTGGTGAAAAGCCGGTATAACTGAACATACCGCGTTGTGTTAATAAATGATCAAAGTTTTTCTCAGGTAATGCTTCTTTTAAGGCATTAACTAAAGTTACACGCATCTCTTTGATGCGGTCACGCATATGAGCCACTTCTTTTTGCCATTGTGCGGTTAATACATGATCTGATAAAACTTGATTAACCAGTTGTGCGCCATAGTTAGCAGGACTTGAATAGATACGACGTGCGCCCGCTTTTAATTGCCCTAATACATGCTCACACTCTTTCGCGTTATCACATACAATCGATAAGCCACCCGCCCGTTCCCCATAAATCCCGAAGATTTTAGAGAATGAGTTACTGACTAATACAGGTAACCCTGCTTTTGCCATAGCGCGAACCGCATAAGCATCATCATCTAAACTTTCAGCAAATCCCTGATAAGCAATATCAAGGAAAGGGATTGCTTGACGCGCTTTGAGGATCTCAATGACCTGATCCCATTGTGCTTTGGTGAGATCGGATCCTGTTGGATTATGGCAACATGGATGCATCAGTACGATGCTTTTTTCAGGAAGTTTTTTAAAGCAATCGATTAATGCATCGAATTTGACTCCTTTGGTTTCGGGATCAAAATAAGGATAATAATTTACTTTAAAACCGGAGCCCGCAAAAATAGACGCATGATTGTCCCAAGTGGGATCACTGATCCAAACTTCAGAGCTTGGAAAATAGCGATGTAGAAAATCTGCGCCGACTTTTAGCGCTCCGGAGCCACCTAATGTTTGTATGGTAGCAATCTTTTTGTCTGCAATAAGCGGGTTATCAGCACCAAAAAGGAGAGTCTGTACTTCGTGGCGATAAGGGGCGAGTCCTTCCATTGGCAAATACAGTGTTGCGGTAGGTGTCATCGCATTAAGCTGCTGACGCGCCACAGACACAGTGCCTAGAATGGGGGTTTTGCCTTCTTCATCATAATAAAGACCAATACTTAGGTTAATTTTATCTTGACGTGGATCTTTATTATAGACATCCATTAATGAGAGAATCGGATCTCCCGCAAACGCTTCAACCTGTTGAAACACGGCTTTTATTCTCCAATCACTTTTTGTGTGCCAGATAGATACAATATCTTGTGTGCTATTGTTCGTCTAGGTATTCCATAATGACGCGCGAAGTTAATTTGGTAATTAATTCGTACGCGCTAATACCACTATATTTGGCAATTTCTTCTACGGGTAGCACATCCCCCCATAAAATAGCTTCATCACCGACACGATCAATTAGCTCAGATCCCAAATCGACGCTGATCATATCCATGGAAACGCGTCCAACAATCGGCACTTTTCGACCGTTGATCCAAACAGGAGTACCAGAAGGTGCACTACGTGGGTAACCATCACCATAACCGATAGCAATAACACCCAGATAAGTATCTTTTTCACTTACCCATGTGCCACCATAACCAACGGGTTCACCTGCTTTATGTTTACGAACCGCAATAAGGCTCGTTTTTAGTGTCATTGCCGGGGTTAAACCAAAGTCTTTACCTGTTCTGTTATCACCCGTAGGTGAGATACCGTATGTGATGATCCCAGGGCGAACCCATTGATAATGGACTTGTGGCCAAAATAAAATTCCCGCAGAAGCAGCGATAGATTTATCACCCGCTTTATCTTGGATAAAGGCTTGAAATAGCTGAATTTGATTTTGTGTGACTTCAGGAATATCAGGCTCATCCGCGCGACTAAAATGACTGACCAAATTGACGGGTTGTTGGACATTTTTACAAGCACAAAGTCGTTGATAAAAAGCCTCAGCGTCTTCAGGACGGACGCCTAAACGATGCATTCCAGTATCGAGCTTCATCCAGACTTTTACGGGTTCTTCTAAATCGGCATTTTCTAACGCTTCGAGTTGCTCTTCACTATGAACAACAGTCTCAATATGGTTAACCACCAAAATGGGTAAATCAACAGCATCAAAGAAGCCTTCAAGTAGTAGGATGGGTTTCACAATCCCCCCACTACGTAATGTTAAAGCTTCACCGATACGTGCTACGCCAAAACAATCAGCATCATCCATTAAAGTATATGCTGTTTCTAATAACCCATGACCATAAGCGTTTGCTTTCACGACAGCTATCAGGTGGCTATGTGGTGCATAGTCTCTCACATGCTGAAAATTGTGACGCAGAGCGCGGCGATCTATTACTGCGGTTGCCGCTTTCATGTTATTTCTCTATTTCCTTTTATTCCGTCAAGGTGGATGGTTATTCGTCGTCGTAAGCAGGGCCTGCGTAGTTATCAAAGCGAGACCATTGACCATTAAAGGTCAATCTTACCGTACCGATAGGGCCATTACGCTGTTTACCAATGATAATTTCTGCCACCCCTTTTAGGTCGCTATTTTCGTGATAAACTTCGTCACGATAGATAAACATAATTAAGTCGGCATCTTGCTCAATAGAGCCCGATTCACGTAAGTCAGAGTTAACTGGGCGCTTATCAGCACGTTGTTCCAAACTACGGTTTAACTGTGACAGAGCGACAACAGGAACCTGTAATTCTTTAGCTAATGCTTTCAAAGAGCGTGAAATTTCAGCAATTTCTAAAGTTCGGTTCTCAGATAATGAAGGTACTCTCATTAACTGCAAGTAGTCAATCATGATTAGGCTTAAACCGCCATGTTCACGATAAATTCTTCGGGCACGAGAGCGCACCTCGGTGGGGGTTAAACCAGAGGAATCATCAATATACATATTACGTTTTTCAAGCAAAATACCCATGGTACTTGAAATACGCGCCCAATCTTCATCGTCAAGTTGCCCAGTACGAATACGGGTTTGATCCACGCGAGACAATGAAGCGAGCATACGCATCATGATTTGGTTACCTGGCATCTCTAAGCTAAAGATAAGTACAGGTTTTTCTTCCGTCATTGCCGCATTTTCGCATAAGTTCATCGCGAAGGTGGTTTTGCCCATAGAAGGACGTGCTGCGACAATAATTAAATCTGATTTTTGCAGTCCGGCAGTTTTTTTATCCAGATCTTGATAGCCACTGGATACCCCCGTCACACCATCATGAGGTTTTTGGTAGAGTTGCTCTATTTTTTCAACGGTTTCTTCTAAAATGGCATCAATTGCTTTTGGCCCTTCATCTTTATTGGCGCGGGTTTCGGCAATTTGAAAGACGCGAGATTCAGCAAAATCGAGTAGATCTTCGCTGGTGCGTCCTTGGGGATCAAATCCAGCATCAGCAATTTCATTGGCGACTTTGATCATATCGCGAACGACAGCACGCTCACGAACAATGTCGGCATAAGCGTTAATATTGGCTGCACTTGGCGTATTTTTGGATAGTTCTGCTAAATAAGCAAAGCCTCCAACGCTTTCTAATTCTGCGTTTTGTTCTAGTGCTTCTGATAAGGTTATCAGATCAATAGGTTTACCCAGCTCAAGTAAACGCTGCATTTGCGTAAAAATAGTGCGATGAGGTCGGCTATAAAAATCATCGGCAGTGACACGTTCGGAGACATTATCCCAACGCTCGTTATCTATCATTAGACCGCCTAACACCGATTGTTCGGCTTCTAGCGAATGGGGGGGAAGTTTCAACCCTTCCATTTGGCGATCTTTTATCTCAGACATTAGCTTGTCAGTGGTCTTGTTTCTGGCCATAAATCCTGCACAAAGTCGAAAAAATATCAATCAGCGCATTAGTATACGCTAACCCAATAATCTGTGCCTTGTAGAAATAACGATCATTTGTCATTATCTCTACAGGTCGTTACAACGCTGGTTTATATAATCCTAGGTCAATCATCAATCTTATAAAGGAGATTACGATGGCTAAACGCATTCAGTTTGCAGCTCATGGTAATGCCGATGTACTCGAGCTAACTTCATTTACCCCCGCCCCTCTAGGCGATAACGAAGTACAGGTTGCCAATAAAGCCATTGGCATTAATTATATTGATACTTATGTGCGTAGCGGATTATATCCAGTAGAGCATTTCCCAAGTGGCTTAGGAACTGAAGCTGCCGGTGTTGTGATTAAAACAGGCGCTCATGTTACTTCACTTAAAGAAGGGGATAGAGTTGTATATGCACAATCTCCATTAGGCGCCTACAGCGATACGCATAATGTACCAGAAAATAAAGTAGCCCGCCTGCCTGATAATATCTCTTTTGAACAAGCCGCCGCCTCTTTTTTGAAAGGATTAACGGTTTATTATCTATTCAATGAAACATACAAATTACGTGCAGGGGAAACCTTTTTATTCCATGCAGCGGCTGGTGGCGTAGGGCTAATTGCCAGCCAATGGGCGAAAGCGATTGGCGCTAAAATGATTGGTACCGCAGGCAGTGATGAGAAAGTGGCTAAAGCTAAGGTCGCAGGTGCATGGAAAGTGATTAACTATCAAACTGAATCTATTGTTGAACGTGTCCTTGCGCTCACCAATAACCAAAAAGTACCCGTTGTGTATGATTCTGTTGGCAAAGCAACTTGGTTGGATTCGTTGCACTGTTTGCAACGCCGAGGCTTAATGGTCAGTTTTGGTAACGCTTCTGGTGCGGTAACAGGGGTTGATTTAGGTATTCTTAATAAATTGGGTTCACTTTATGTTACTCGTCCTTCTATTTCCGGCTACATTACGACGCGCGAAGAGTTAGATGCAGCAAGTGAAGCACTATTTACGTTAATTGGTCGTGGTAAAATTGATGTCAGTGTGCCAGATAATCAGAAATTTGCATTAGCTGATGCTAAAGCCGCACACCGTTATCTTGAAAGTCGTCAATCTCAAGGTTCAAGTCTATTGATCCCATAGTTTTTAAAGGTTACAAGTATAAAAAATCCATCTTTATTAACTGATTAACTAAATAGTTGATTAAGCAATTTGAGTAAGATGGATTTTTATCACGGATTAAAAAGGACTATTTTTCGGTCACAAACTTGAGCGCATTCTCTAGCACGGTTAAATCAGCACCTTGTTTGTGGGCATTTTCACTTAAATGACGACGCCATTGTCTTGCCCCAGGAATACCTTGGAAAATTCCCAACATATGGCGGGTGATATGGCCTAAATAAGTGCCTTGTGAGAGCTCTTTTTCAATATAAGGATACATGGCTTTTACGGCAGCGACGGCATTAGTAACAGGTAACTGATTATCAAAAAGCACGTGATCCACATGAGCCAATATTGATGGATTTTGATAAGCTTCGCGACCTACCATAACACCATCCATATATTTTAAGTGCTCCTGCGCCTCTTCTAGTGACTTAATTCCCCCATTAATTGCCATAGTGAGATGCGAGAAATCACGTTTTAATTGATAAACACGAGGATAATCTAAAGGGGGTACTTCGCGGTTTTCTTTGGGGCTTAATCCCGATAACCAAGCTTTGCGAGCATGAATAATAAAGGTATCGCAGTTATTATCACGGCTGACGGTATCAATAAAATCACATAGAAATTGATAGCTATCTTGGTTGTCGATGCCAATACGTGTTTTTACCGTCACAGGAATATCGACCACATCACGCATAGCTTTCACGCAATCTGCAACGAGTTGTGCTTCACCCATTAAACAAGCACCAAAGCGTCCATTTTGTACCCGATCAGAAGGGCAACCTACATTTAAATTAATTTCATCATAGCCACGCTCTTGTGCCAATTTTGCACATTGCGCTAACGCTTGTGGATCACTGCCGCCAAGCTGTAATGAGATCGGGTGCTCTTCGTTGCTATATTTTAAATAATCACCTTTGCCATGAATAATGGCACCTGTTGTGACCATTTCAGTATACAGCAAAGTATTTTTGGTAAGCTGGCGAAAGAAATAACGGCAATGGCGATCAGTCCAATCGAGCATAGGTGCAACAGAGAAGCGATTCAAATTATCTGTTCTTTTATTATCATTAATAGGGTGATTTTCTGTTGTTTTATTGCGTTCTGTATTTTCTGACATGCTGTAATTCTTTCGTCGATTTAGATGGCGACTACCCTGATGAACATAAAGGTAGAAATAAAGGAGTAGTATAACATAGCAAGTTGTTAAGTATGATACAGCCAGAAAGATAAGTATTAAAGATTAAAGTAGATGCATTTTGGTCAAGTTATTGCTACTTGCTACGCCATTTGCTTGATGGAGGAATGTGTTTAGTTCGATATGAGAGGGGTGACTAATACACAGTATATTATCTTAATAATTAAATTTATCTCAATGCTATTAAAAATGAAAATAGCCAATGCTCAAAAATCTACGTTATAAAACAAAAGTAAAAATAAAAAATAGAAAAGGAGCATTGGTTATGAATATTGAAAGGAAAATACTAGTCAAACTAAAAAATATACATTCACTTGATCAAAATAAAAAACTATTACGCTCTGGTTACCATAATCAATATAATACATTTTTATCTAATATTTCTTTTGTTCCAGTATTATCATCATCACAATTACCACCTAAAAATCATCTTTCTCTTACATCAAATCATTTAAATGATTACTATTATTTAAATTTACCCAATGATAACACATATACATTAGATGAAATTATTAAAATATTAAAACAACATCCTGATATAGAATATGTGCAAAAAATTCCAAAATTACCTGTACAGCCACCTAATATTACGCCGGATTTAACTCGCCATCAGCATTATTTAAAAAACCCAAAAATAAAATCAAATGAAATAAACGGGTTAGGTATTATAGACGCTTGGAATAAAAATGCTTATGGACAAGGTATACAGGTGGCCGATATTGAGTGGGATTTTGATTTATCACATCCCGATTTGTTAGCTAATAATATCACGCCACTTTTTCCTTTAACTGAAAAAACCGATCAAGCCGACCATGGTACGGCAGTGGCGGGGTTAATTATGGGGAAAAAAGACGGTAAAGGTATTACTGGGCTTGCTTATAAATTAGATATGTTTTATGCCATATCAGAATTAAGCAGTGGTCGTATTGAAGCAATTATTGCCAGTAAACAGAAATTACACGCGGGTGATATTGTTTTATATGAGATGCAGACAGTTTGTGAACATCATGCTTATGTTCCTGCTGATTATGAAATGCATATCTGGGAGGCAACTCGTACATTAACAGAAGCGGGGATTATTGTGATCATGGCTGCCGGCAATGGGGGGGTTGATCTCGATTTACCTTTTTATGATAGCTATCGTCAACGTAGCGATAACCACTCTATACGTGTCGGTGCGGGCTCGCCTTATACGCTAAATCGTTTACCTTTCTCAACGCATGGCTCCCCCATTCATGTGCAAGCATGGGGAGAAGATGTGACCACTGCCGGATATGGTGATCTTTTTCATGGTGACGGGAATAACAAATATACGGCTAATTTTAGTGGAACATCATCAGCCTGTGCATTAGTCGCGGGGGCGGCTGCGGTTATTCAATCTTGGTATAAAGATAAAACCAACACGGTGTTAACGCCAATAGAGATGCGAGAGCTACTGATTAAAACAGGAACTTATCCATCATTAAATGAAAAGATAGGCCCTTTGCCTAATGTAAATAATGCCATCTTACATTTAAAAAATTTAATCCAATATAATTAATAGAAAGGATACCTTCTATGGCTTAAGACTATGGAAGGTATTTTTAGTATTTATCTTGCTGAAAATAATCTTTTTTAAGTCTGTTTTAGACTTGAAAATACCGCGATAGAATGATTTGTGATAAAAAATTTAT
>NZ_CAWQOK010000105.1:0-24270 GCF_963896075.1 Proteus sp. G4415 | reverse complement strand
TCTATATATGTAAGATTGCTGTTGTTATTATGTAAGTTGTTAATTTTCATTTGTCATTATATATCAACAGATTATGTTGATTTTTTTACATTTATGATCGGTATCTCCGATCGATGGTCTGATTATGATAGGTTTTATCTATCACATTTCACTTAATTGATCGATTAAAACGTTTTTACTAAGTCTAATTATGACAATATAGTAATAAAAATTTTAGTTAAGTAGAGGGTAAAGTAAGAAAAAGGAATGCTTTCACAAATGAAAAAAGATGATAATAATAGCGTTAGTATGTCGGATTTTTTTAATAAAAAAACAGGGTTGTTTATAAAGTATAAAAGGAAAGAGTTAGGTTTAACAGGACAGGATTTAGCGATCATATTGAATGTTAGTCAGCAACAAATTTCTCGATATGAAAATGGAACTACAAATATTACTGTTACCTTACTTAATAAAATACTGATGATATTGGACTCATCATGGAGTGAGTTTTTAACATTTAATGAATTAACTGATAGGTATTAATTCTGATTTAATTGTTGTTAATTAATATTTAATATATGGGGAAGTTTAAATGAAAAAATTATTATTACCTTTAGTCATGAGCAGTGCATTATTTAGTGGATATACATTAGCTAATACCGGTGAAGTTCAATTTATTGGTGCGGTTACGTCGGAAACGTGTGATATTGATACAGAAATTGGTGGTTTAGTTAAATCAACAATCGATTTGGGTAAAATGACCACTGCAGATACCAATGGTAAATATGTTGAATTTGAATTAGTCCCTCGTACGGATGAATGCCTGAAAAAAACCAGTGGCCAAGTTGGTTGGCAAAGTGCAGGTTTTACTAATTCAGGTCTTGCTAATATGAAAGGTACTGCCGGTGGTGTATCTATTCAATTAACAGCGATTAATTCAACCACACCTAATCAGGATGTAACTTATAATAACCAAAGTGTTGATTTTGGTAATGGTAATGATCCAATTGGTAATATGAAATTTAAAGCAAGAATGACAGCAACGGCAGGTCAAACTGTTACAGAGGGTACTGTAATTTCAAGCGCAACTTATGCAGTAGCTTATAAATAATGTTTCATTATTTAATTTTATAATGTCTATTATCAATGTAGTTACTTTTATTTAATTATTCTAATAATAGTTATTATTATGCTCTATTTAGGGTGCTTTTAATCTATTCTATTTTTGTGAATATAAATAAAGTTTAATATAAGCATTATGACTGGAATAAAGGGTCATTGATCCTTTATTTCATTTGAAAATATTAATGGATAATATCAATGCGTTTAAAATCAATTAATGCTTTTGTGTTATCCTTGTTAGTAAGTCCATTTTATGTTTGCGCAGATTTAAATATGGACTTCTTACATGGAGGAGTTCAACTGCAAGCTGCTGGTATATTTGATGAAAATACCAATTATCCTGCTGGGCATTATATTGTTGAGGTTATTTTCAATCGAAAATTAATTAGTAAAAAAGAATTAATTATCTCACCAGAAGATAATGAAAATTTATGTTTAAAAAAAGATTGGATTAATGAGTTATCGCTTCCAATAAAATTAAATTTATTTGAATTATATTATCATCCTGAGCGCGATTGTTATGATATTAGCCGTTATCCTGGGGCTCAGGTTATTTTTGATAATTCGAAGCAAACTTTAACATTTAGTATTCCTCAAATTGCATTAGATGAATCTCTGCGCCGGCAGGAATGGGATTATGGGATAACAGGTATTAAATTAAACTATTCGGGCTATATTTCTAAAACCAGTTCTTCACAAGCACAAATTTATGGTGATTTTGATTTATATGCTAATTTAGGTCGTTGGGTCGCTTATGTTCGTAGTAGTTACCAAAGGAACTCGGGTACAGAAACATCGGAGGCAACAGTTTCCACAGCAATTAAATCAATACAAGGAAGTTTTACCATAGGTAAAACAATAACTTCTTTATCAATATTACCTAACTTTGCTTTTTATGGAATGTCACTGCGCTCAGAAAGGGATATGCGCCCATGGGAAAAACGAGGTTATGCACCGGTTATTTCTGGTGTTGCAAACTCTAATGCTAAAATTACTATATCTCAAAATGGATATGTATTAAGTTCACAAGTTGTTCCCGCAGGGGCTTATCAATTAAAAAATATAGCACCAGTAAGTAATGGAAATATAACAGTGACAGTAGAAGAAAGTGATGGGACAAAAACAGTTCGCTATTATCCTGTTGCCACACTTTCTTCCTTATTACGCACAGATGAAATAAATTACAACATTGCTATCGGAGAAAAAGAAACAGTAGGTAAAAGAGAAAATAGTTTATTTTTTCTAGGTGCATTTGACTACGGATTAACTAATGTTACGGTTCATGCTGCGGGAATTTTGCATAATAATTATAAAAGTGCAGCATTAGGAATGAGTAAAGATTTTGGACGATTTGGTGCAATGTCATTTACTGCTAATACTGCTGTAAGTGTATTTCAAAAACAGACACCAACAGCACCCGAAGTTAGGCAGTCTGGTATCAGCTATTCGTTACAATATGCAAATTCATTGACTGATAATACTAATTTACAGCTACTCGCATATCGCTATACTGGTAAAGATTATGTTGATTTTAATGAATTTAATTCAAATGCTTTATATCATCGCAGTAATCGTAAAGAGCGTTATGAAACGATATTGTCCCAAAGTTTTGATGGTAGCTTTGTTAGCTTATCTGCTTGGATGCAAACATATAGAAATAGTATTAGTAATGAAGTTGGCGCAAATATTACTTACAATACAACAATTAAATCTGTCGATTTCTCATTATCAGCGGATTATCAAAAATTAAACGATTATGAGCATGATAATTATATTATTTCTGTTGGAATAAATATTCCCTTTAGCTTATATGATAAAAATCATTTTTGGGCAAATTCTGTTAGCTACGATAGGAAAAATAAAGCTAGTTTTAATTCTGGTGTTTCTGGAAGTATTAATGAAAAAATAAACTATAGTATCAATACAAGTAAAGATCGTGATAACTGGTCTAATTCTGCTTATTTTGGTATTGATCATAGTATTATTAATACGGGATATGCGATTTCTCAAAATGGCCATCAAACTACCAGTTCTATTAATGCTTCAGGAAGTTTATTAGCCACCCCAGATACAGGATTATTATTCAGTAATGTCAGAAGAGATACTGTCGCAATTGCAAAAATTAAAAATATAGAGGGTATAACATTCAATGACTCACCGCCAACTGACAAAGAAGGAAACACTATTGTTGGGGTATCACCATACATTGAAAATAATTTAAAAATAAATACAGAAGAAATTCCGAATAATGTTGAATTACTTGATTCTGTTCAAAATTTTACTCCAGTAGATAAAGCTATTATTTATCGCGAGTTTAAATATTCAACAATTCAAAGGTATATATTAAGAATAAAAAATAAAAATGGTGATTTTATTTCTGCTGGAAGTGCTGTTAGAAATAAAAATGATGAATATATAGGATTTGTTTCAAATTCTGGGGTTCTTTTATTAAATTTATTAGATAAGCCTAATAAGCTATTCGTTATATCACCTAATGGTGAAAAATGTACTTTAAATTTGGAGAAAGTAGAATCTAATGATCATAAAATTATGGAAATTGAATGTAATGAATAGAATAGTATTTGTTTTTGCTTTAATCATATCGTCATTAACCTGTTTTAAAGCATATTCAGCGTTTACGCTTAATGGTACTCGCTTTATTTATGATGAAGGTCGCAAGAATATCGCGATAGAAGTTAAGAATAATAGTGATAAAACCTATGGTGGCCAAGTTTGGATTGATAATCTTAATGGGAATGAAGTGTTCTTTATTCCTGCACCTAATTTATTCAAAATAACTGGAGGAGAAAAACAATTAATCCGCTTGCTATATGTAAATGATATTTTACCTAAAGATAGGGAATCATTGTTTTGGCTCAATATTCAGGAAATCCCGCCAATTTCTTCTGCCGATGACAGTAATGTGCTTGCTGTTGCATTAAACACACAAGTTAAACTGATTTATCGCCCTAAGATTTTAGCTGAAAAACGCGAGGATGCAGAAAAAAGTCTGACATATAGTGGTTCAGTTTTAAAGAATCCTACACCTTACTATTTTGCATTAACTCAAGTGTCAGTCAATAATAATCCTTTGGTCTTGTCAAAAGACATTGAGCAATCTATTAGTTTATTTCCACCTTTCAGTGAGGTAAATGTGCAGCGCCCATTGTTAGGTAAAGTAACCGTTGAAGCTATTGATGATTATGGTGCTAGACGTGTTATTGAGCTTAATTAAGGAAGTAAAAATGAAAAATAAATCATTTTATTTCACGCTATTATTATTTTTTATTGCTATGGATACTTCTGCTGCTCGATGTCGGAATGTGTCAATCAAATATAATTTTCCAGCCCAAATAGATATTACAAATAAAAAAGTGGGAGATAAGCTTTATTCTTTTGGTGCGCCAGACGCCCCTATAAACGTTGCTGGTCAATGTCTACGTGCTAATAGTGGGGCGGGAAATACAAATGGAAATTATATTTATATTGTTGATCAATATGGATCATCACCAACATTATGCCCGACTACTGGTACAGTTGATAAAAATTCACCAGATGGATACTTGCGTTTTCGTTCAACGGGAAGTTGTGCTAATTCTTCTTGGCTGCTAGTTCTTGATTATAAAATATCTGGGGTTGGCTGGACCAATTTAACAGGTCCCGGTGGTGGTACTGATTCAGGCGTTGTTTATTTACAAAAAAAGCCACCTGTAGGAAAAACGGTTATTAATCCTGTCTATATGTTGAAACGTAATTATTATTCTCGAATTGGTCAAATGGGCAATACGTTACAAAAGGAAAGCGTTGCTCTTAGTGCACCAACATCGATGACGTTGATAAATAATGCTTCTTGTGCAGTGTCTGTTAATGACGTCGCATTTGGTGAACAAACCGCTAGTGACGTAAAAATGAATACTATTGCAGGAAAAAATATAAATATTTCTTTTACGTGTAATGCTGTATTACCTGCATACACACTCAGTTTTTCTGGTAAAGATGGTGTGAATAATGCCACAACAGGGATCATTAAGGTTAAAGATAATAGTTCTGTGGGGTATCAACTTTCTTGGGCAGATAGCACGGTTAAACCCATTAATAGTGCTGTAGTTATTAATAATGTGGCAATAGCTCCGAATACAAAGCCAAAAACCAATAATTTTACTATTCCGATAAGGGTAAAACCTGTTGCGTTATCCACTCAGCCAATCCCTGGGCCGGCTAATACTGCATTAACGATTAATATAAAGTTAAATTAAATGGAGTTAACGATGGTAAAAAAATCTTGTTTTATGTTTAGCGTTATTTTATTTCCTATTTATGTTGGAGCAACAAGTTTCACCTCTAATGTTACTGGTGGAACAGTCACTTCAAATTTAAGTATGACAGTGAAAGCCTCTTGCAGTACAACGGTTGGTGATGTGACATTTGGTGACCAAAGCGCGGGTGATATTAAAAAAGGAGCTGTCGCAGAGAAGGTAATATCATTGGCTATTGTATGCGATACAAAAATGACTAATTACACATTAGCATTTACGGCGGCTGATGGTGTTAAAGATGTAGCAAATGGCATTATTAATACTAAATTAAATTCAACGGTGGGTTATCAACTTAAGTGGGGAGATTCGACCGTTAAACCTGTGGATACAGCAATTACTATTAATGGCAGTACAATTACCCCAACAAACAAGCCAACGCAAGAAAGTTTTACTATTCCAATCAAAGTTAAACCTGTTGCTCTTGGGGAGACTGTTTCTCCTGGTGCAGCAAATACGGCGTTAAACATTAAACTAACTTTCAATTAGTTGAGGGACTATGTGCAAATCTATATTGCTTACCAGCCTGTTAATCTTTATCACAAGAAGTTGTTATGGCTCTGAGTTAAATGCAACCTCAATCATTGGCGGTGCTGTTCAATCGCAATTTAGTATGAATGTAAAAATAGCTACATGCTTACCCGCCACTGTTGACAATGTTACTTTTGGAGCAGTTGATACAGCGACTATTTTATCGGGTGAAGTTGAAGGGCACTCAACACTCTTTTTGGATTGTACGGGCACAATTAAGCCACAAAGAGTTACAATACTTTTTGAACCTGCTAATCCTCATTTAACCATGGGTAGTGTGGGTTATATTGGTTCAAAAAATACCACACTTGGCTATTTTGTGTCGTGGGAAGATGAACAAATAGGTGCTATTGGTGAAGGGGTACCAATGGGGAAGGCACTTTTTTTTAAAAAAACGGATGCTTCATTGATGAAAGTTAAACTTAAAATAAAACCAGTTGTACTTCCATTAGGAGGAAAGTCCGTTCATTTGGGTAATGGAAATACCCATATAACTATCAAAATAAAATATATCTGATATGAGTTTTTGTATGAATAAAAAAATATATATGTATTTTATTATTACTTGTTTAAGTAATTTTCCTCAACCAAGTTTATCAGATGAAATCTTACCTGATGCTCAATTAACAATTTCTTTGGATGTAGTTAGAATCACTTGTGATATTAATAATGGAAAAGGATTTAATAAAATAGTAGATTTTGATGTTATCAACGAAAGTAATTTATTAGCTGGTAATCAACCAGCCGTAAAAACACAGTTTATTGTTGATTGCCAAAAAAGTGGTTTTAAACCTGAGCATATTGATATCAAAGTTAAGCCTGGTAGCCAAGGTGCATTAAATAATGGTATTGGTGGTGAACTTAAAACCAATTTATCTGGTGTAGGAATTTATTTATCATGGGCAGACTCAAGCCCAATAAATCTATCTGGAGTGAATAAAAGTTTTAGTGCAGATCTTAATAATCAATTTGATATTAGTTTTTTTGCAAAACCATATGCTCAATCTCAAATTGTTGAAAAAGGTTCACTAAAAAGTAGCATAATTATTAATGCATTATATAAGTAATTTATTTTAATCTTATTCAAAAAGGGAACGCCATATTATGTTTCCTTTATATATTACAGAGCAATTGCTGTAATATTATCATTGGGGCTAAGATCTATAATTTTGTCCCCATGAATAGAAAACTGTCTTTAGTGCTAGGGGAGTGTTCATCATCAATTTCTGATTGCGGACGCTCAAGTAGATTATCCGCGCGATCGTAAAACAGCATGGTATCAAGGTTTTCACTACTGGCGACTTTTTTTAAACGTTGCTCTGAGTCATACAGGTATTCTACCCAACCTCGATAGGTGTCTTCCATGGCGCAAGATTATCTTGGGGATCATAAAACCACTTACGCCATAAGGTAATGCCATTTAACGGGTGCTGTTTATCACGAGAGCTGAAAGTGCTAATGGTTCGCCCCAGTTTATCGTATTGCCGATATTGGGTGAGAGCTCCTTGAGTTCGACTGATTTCACGGTGTAGGTCGTCACGGTCAAATTCAGTAATTAACTGTGAGCGACCGTCAATAAGGTGGTTGATGGCAGTGGCATGTCCGGAGCCGTAATAGAGCCAGTTGAGGCTGTCACCTTGAGGTAACGTCAGACGGCTTAGGTTATTGAGTTCATCGTAATTAAATTCGACGATATCGTCGCCCGTTTGTTCACGAGTAATGCGGCCAAGTGCATCGTAGGTAAAATGGACTTTGATTCGCTTGCAAACCCATTTCAAGACCACGTTGATTGGGCTGTTTGCTGGCGACCAATAGGCGGTTCATACTATCCCATTGATATTGGTAGCGATCAGTTAAGGTCTCACGTTTGACAAGGTTACCCGTCGCATCATAGTCGAGTAATATTGTGCGTGGTGCGGATGTGAAGACTCGGTCGCCTAAGTGAGCTTCTTCAACCAGTCGCCCCAAACTGTCATACGCTAAACGCGACTCTGTGTTATCCGGCCAAAAGACAGTGATAAGGCGTTCGCGTTCATTCTGATATTGCCAGTGCGTTTGGTTACCATTACCATCCGTTATGCTGAGTAGTCGGCCCAATGCGTCCCATTCACTAATATGTGTATGACCCAACGCATTGCGACAACCGCAAGGTAATCCAAACTCATCCCAAATTAGCGCCGTTTTAATGCCTGTACGGTCGGTATAATGAATAATTTGGTGATCATGATTAAGTTGCCAAAATGAGGTTGAACCATCGTGCCAATAAGCGGTTCGTGTGAGGTTGATATCATCATATTCAAGACGATAGCTTTCGCCTTCGCTCGTTTTGTTTTCAATCACTCGCCAAATATTATCTTCTGAAAGTGCCCAGCGGTATTCACTGCGTAAGCCATATTTATCGCTATGCCACGCCATAACACCGGCATCAGTCCACCCAAATTGGCGATAAGGGTGATTTGTCTGTTGCTCAACACGTATTAATTGGGCACTTTCGTTGTAAAAAATTGCAATGAAACTATTTAATGGGAAATTATAATGATTAAAATGTAATAAATTGTTTTTATTGAAATATACGCATTTTATTATTTTTTGATTATCAATATATAATCTATTTTATTTTTAAGTAAAAACTCATTAAATGAGTGGGATGCAAATTTAATGCATAAATTAGATATTAAATTATATTAAAGTTATTTTTTATAAAATAAAACAGCATAAACTTTCGATAAGTCTCGTAGAGTTTATGCTGCTTTTGTTAGTATTTAAACGTGAAGAAAACCGAATAATACTAAATAATAATAAAGCTATTTATTACACATTAAACAAGAAGTTCATCACATCGCCATCTTGCACGATATAATCTTTACCTTCCGCACGCATTTTACCTGCTTCTTTCGCACCTTGTTCACCACCATAAGTGATAAAGTCATTATATGAGATGGTTTGGGCGCGGATAAAACCTTTTTCAAAGTCAGTATGGATCTTACCTGCAGCTTGTGGGGCAGTCGCACCTACAGGGATTGTCCAAGCACGGACTTCTTTTACACCAGCGGTAAAGTAAGTTTGTAAATCGAGTAACGCATAACCTGCACGGATAACACGGTTTAAGCCCGGCTCTTCGATGCCTAAATCTTGCATAAACTCTTCGCGCTCTTCATCGTCTAGCTCTGCAATATCTGCTTCGATAGCAGCACAAACAGGAACAACAACAGAGCCTTCGGCTTCAGCGATTTTACGTACCGTATCAAGATAAGGATTATTTTCGAAACCATCTTCATTGACGTTGGCAATATACATGGTTGGTTTCAGGGTTAAAAAGCTTAAATAACGGATAATCGCTTTTTCTTCATCACTTAAATCTAATGCACGCAACATACCGGCTTTTTCTAAGTGCGGTAAACATTTCTCTAAAACTTCCATCTCTGCTTTAGCAACTTTATCACCACCTTTGGCTTTTTTCTGATTACGATGCATTGCTCGTTCACAGGTATCTAAGTCAGAAAGCGCTAATTCGGTATTAATTGTTTCAATATCTTCAGCAGGATCGACTTTACCCGCCACATGCACAATATTGTCATTTTCAAAACAACGCACGACATGGCCGATAGCTTCAGTTTCGCGGATATTGGTAAGGAATTGGTTACCTAAGCCTTCACCTTTAGATGCGCCTTTAACCAAACCTGCAATATCAACAAACTCCATTGTTGTAGGTAACACTCGTTGTGGTTTTACAATTTCTGCTAACTTATCTAAGCGAGGATCAGGCATGGGTACAACACCTGTATTTGGCTCAATAGTACAGAATGGGAAGTTGGCTGCCTCAATACCTGCCTTAGTTAAGGCATTAAACAGTGTAGATTTCCCTACGTTAGGCAGACCGACGATACCACATTTAAATCCCATAAACGTTCACCTTGTCACATAAAAAACAACAGGAAAGGGGGAGCTCCTGTTGTGTGCTGTTAAAAAAATTGGCGCTATTATAGAACAAATCCCTGTTTGATTAAATCATCAGGGATTAATTGCGCAAAAGAAAAGGGCATGGCATTGCCCAGTTAACTTATTTGATACACTAATAGCTTTATTGATAGGGGTTAAGCTTTAAAGCTATGTAAACGATTAATAGCTTTTTCGTAACCATCACGCATCAGAATATCTGTACAAGCAAGGGCTTCATCAATTGCATCATCAATAAGTTTTTGCTCACTTGTTGGTGGTTTACCTAACACAAAACCGACCACTTTGTTTTTATCACCGGGATGACCAATCCCAATACGTAATCGATAAAAATTGGGGTTATTGCTAAATTTACTCTGAATATCTTTTAGTCCGTTATGGCCACCATTACCGCCACCCAATTTCATTTTTACCACACCCGGTGGTAAATCCAGTTCATCATGTGCAACCAATATTTCATCGGGTTGAATACGATAAAAATTTGCCATCGCTAATACCGCTTTACCACTTAAATTCATAAAAGTGGTAGGGACTAATAAACGAACATCATTACCATTTAAATTAATACGAGCGGTATAGCCGAAGAATTTGCTCTCTTCTTTTAGAGATTGTTGATGACGTTGAGCCAATAAATCAACATACCAAGCACCCGCATTATGGCGAGTCTGGGCATAATCAGCACCGGGGTTGGCTAACCCGACGATAAGTTTAATTTTACTCACAATTGCCTTTCACTGTTATCGTCTTAAAAGAAAGCATCTAGTTTACCTTTCTCTGTCAAGAAGCACAAAATAGATTGTCATGATTATTTTGTTGAAATCTTTCTAGGAGAAAATACTTATTATTTGATAGGGCAAAAAGAGCGAAACAGGCGTATTAGCACCGATAAATGATTTATAAAAGAAATAAAACACATTTTTTGCAAAGAATTGTCAATAATTTTCAGAGCATGTGATCACTGCGACAATACCTTTTTAGTCTTTATGGCTATAATAACTACAATGAATAAAAGGTTATTCGATGTATTTTGGTGTTGAATCGTCTGACGACGCGCTTGGAGGTGCAACATGAAATATAAACATGCTTTTGCCGTTGGCAATTTATTGATGGCTATCGGTATGGTGCTTATGCTCGGTAGTCTCGGTTATAATCTTCTTAGCCATATTTTTCCATTAGGGCTACCTGATATTTTATCTGATGCTTCGCTAATGGGGATCTTTATTGGTGCACTTGTTTGGTTAGCAGGGGCTCGTATTGGTGGTAGAGAAACCGTTGCAGAAAGATATTGGTGGTTGCGTAATCATGACGAACGTTATCGTCGCCATGATAATCATCGTTATCCATAACAGTGTGAGCACCAATAAAATATAGATAAAATCATAATTCATAATAAAGTAAGAATAGATAATAAGTAACTCATTGTTGTTAATATGCAGATAATACATATCTAAAGACCCGCTGATAAAGTGATCGCGGGTTTTTTATTGTCTAAATATTTTATCTTAAAAAGATAACAAAAAACCCGCTATAACATAGGCTATAGCGGGTTTAATTATCTCAAAGTACGATATTAAATCGACAAATTAATGTTCGAACATCGCAGAAATTGACTCTTCATTACTGATACGACGAATGGCTTCAGCCAACATACCAGACAAGGTCAATGAGCGGACTTTATTTAATGCTTTGATTTCTGCTGACAATGGAATTGTATCGCAGACAACCACTTCATCAATAACAGAGCTTCTGATGTTCTCAACAGCATTACCAGAGAAAATAGGGTGAGTCGCGTAAGCAAATACACGTTTAGCACCACGTTCTTTCAGCGCTTCTGCTGCTTTACATAATGTACCACCTGTATCGATCATATCGTCAACAAGGATACAGTCGCGATTAGCAACGTCACCGATAATATGCATAACTTGAGAAACGTTAGCACGAGGGCGACGTTTATCAATAATTGCCATATCAGTATCATTCAGAAGTTTAGCGATAGCTCGAGCGCGAACAACACCGCCAATATCTGGAGAAACAACAATAGGGTTGTCCAATTCTTTTTGAAGCATATCTTCTAAAAGGATCGGGCTGCCGAAGACATTGTCAACCGGTACATCAAAGAACCCTTGGATTTGTTCTGCATGTAAGTCGCAGGTTAAAACACGGTCTACGCCTACACTAGATAAGAAATCCGCAACAACTTTAGCCGTGATAGGAACACGGGCTGAACGAACACGGCGATCCTGACGGGCATAGCCGAAGTAAGGAATAACAGCAGTGATACGACCAGCGGAAGCTCGACGTAATGCATCAACCATGACCACTAATTCCATTAAGTTATCATTAGTTGGTGCGCAGGTTGATTGAATGATAAAAACATCACCACCACGTACGTTTTCGTTGATTTGCACACTGACTTCACCGTCGCTAAAACGACCTACAGCAGCGTCTCCTAAGCTAGTATAGAGTCGATTGGCAACACGTTGAGCCAGTTCCGGGGTTGCGTTACCAGCAAAAAGCTTCATATCGGGCACGAGAAAAACCTCAGGCTTGCGTCCAGAGAGAGATATTGTTGACCTGTAAAGAACGTGTTTATCAACATAGGGTTTGTAAACATCATAGTTACGGGTGCAATAACACAGGTATCCTTGAGCGGAATAAATGCACAGGGGAAATGTTAACGCCTTGCGCCACAAATCCGTGCACCCACTCAGGGGCGTTAATTAACACTTCACTAGCGGCCTCTTGCGATTCAAACTCACCGAATACACAAGCACCTGTCCCAGTTAAGCGTGACGGTGCATATTCTAACAGCCACGAAAGCAGATATTCAACCTCACGAAAACGTTTTCTTGCGATCATTTCACAGTCATTTGCAAACGGAGCCTGTAATAATGCGCCCAGAGAGCGAATAGGCGAATTACGTTTTAATTCTGGATCTGTGAAGATTGTCGGGGTTGGGATAGAAATTCCGGGGTGAGCAACTAAATACCAACACTCTTTGGGTGATGCCGGGGTTAATATTTCACCAACACCTTCAGCAAAAGCGGCATGCCCTTTAACAAATACCGGCACATCTGCGCCTAACGTCACGCCGAGTGTGGCTAATGTTTCATCGCTTAGGCCTGCTTGCCAATGGTAATTAAGGGCTATCAGTGTTGTCGCAGCATTGGAAGAGCCTCCCCCTAAACCTCCTCCCATGGGCAGTTTTTTATCAATACTAATATCTGCCCCATGATAGCGTAGGGGAATATGGTGCTGATGGCAGTATTGACGTAATAATTTGGCTGCTTTAATAATCAGATTATCTTCATCTGCAACCCCTTCAACGGGGGTTAAGATGGTTAACTGCGTATCATTACGGGGCGTAAAAGTTAGCGTATCGCCATAATCTAAAAATTGAAATAAGGTTTGTAGATTATGGTAACCATCGGGGCGTTTCCCGGTAATGTAGAGAAAAAGATTTAATTTGGCAGGAGAGGGCCAACTTAGTGTCATTGCTGTATATCCCAGTTATCCATTTTTAATTTTATCGTGCGTTCACCTTGTTTTAATTCAAGGCGCTGTGGCAAGTTCGGTGTTATTGCGGTGTCATAGGATTGGTAGGTTACCACCCAATCACCTTCTGGGGTTGGCCATGTAACCGATTTTAAAAGATGATTTGCATCGAGTTCAAAATCCGTGGCATCACCCGGTAAACCAATTAACCAAGCGCGTAAATTTTTTAAAGGGAGCACCATACCGGTGAGCTGATAAATCATTTCAGTTGGATTGTCACTATAATACTTTTTACCACCATTATCAGTCACTTCAATCACACCAGGCATCACATTTAAGTCTAGCTCTGTCGTCCCCAATGGATTGGTTAAAAGTAAGCGATAGCGATCGGTATCTTTATCTTGCCAATAGAAACGTGCGTAAGTTTTATAGGTGCCTTCAATGTAAGCGAAGGCGCCACGTGTCTCATATTGTGAAATCTTATTTAATGCTTGTTGACGCGATTGCCATTGAACATCGTTATCTGACGCTGAACCTTGTGTTTGTATATTATTTAAATTACATGCACTTAGTAGCAGCGCAGCTAGCGGAAGGAGACGCAAAAGTGATTTGGTTGGAAAAATGCGTGAGCGCATAGCTGAGATATTCCTTACATTCGTTCTTTGTTGCAAAAAAGCGTATCATAAACGCGAAGATATAACGATATTTCGTTAAATAGTCGATTGAATTTGCCTATCATACAAGTAAGCACTTTTATTGAAAGAGTTCATCAAGTAGAATGGCGGCAATGAAGAGTCCATACTAAATGCGCTGTTTTAGGTTTATACTAAGTCAAGTCGCGAGTCGGTATTTATTCATAACTCAATTATAAGATATGACGTTATTAGCATTAGGTATTAATCACAAAACAGCCCCCGTAGCGTTACGTGAGAAAGTCTCTTTTTCTCCTGATACCATGGGTGACGCCTTAAATAACTTGTTACAGCAACCTGCTGTAAGAGGTGGTGTAGTGCTGTCTACTTGTAACCGTACTGAGCTTTATCTGAGTCTAGAAGATAAAGAAAATAGCCATGAACAACTGATCAGTTGGTTATGTCAGTATCACCAAATTGAGCCTCATGAGCTTAAAAATAGTGTTTATTGGCATCAAGATAATCAAGCAGTGAGCCACCTGATGCGCGTTGCTAGTGGTTTAGATTCTTTGGTATTAGGTGAACCGCAAATTTTAGGGCAAGTCAAAAAAGCGTTTGCCGATTCTCAAAATTATCACTCGCTCTCTTCAGAGCTGGAACGTCTGTTTCAGAAATCCTTTTCAGTTGCGAAAAGAGTGAGAACAGAGACCCAAATTGGTGCTAATGCTGTTTCTGTCGCTTTTGCTGCCTGTACTTTAGCGCGCCAAATCTTTGAGTCATTATCATCATTGACTATCTTATTGGTCGGTGCGGGTGAAACGATTGAATTAGTGGCGCGTCACTTACGTGAACATCAAGTCAAAAAAATCATTATTGCTAATCGCACCAAAGAGCGAGCGCAACGTTTAGCGAATGAAGTTGACGCTGAGGTTATCACTTTATCTGATATTGATGAGTCACTTTCTCAAGCGGATATTGTGATCAGTTCAACAGCAAGTCCGTTGCCTATTATTGGCAAAGGCATGGTAGAAAGGGCGTTAAAGAAACGTCGTAATCAACCAATGCTACTCGTTGATATTGCTGTGCCTCGTGATATTGAACAAGATATTGAAAAACTGAGTAACGTTTATCTTTATAGTGTTGATGATTTAGAAGCTATCATTCAGCATAACCGTGAACAGCGCCAAGCCGCAGCCATTGAAGCTGAACATATCGTGCAACAAGAGAGTGGCCAATTTATGGATTGGTTACGTGCTCAAGGTGCTGTCGGGGCGATTAGAGAATATCGCGATAGTGCAGAAATGTTACGTGCAGAAATGGCAGAAAAAGCGATTGCATTGATACAAAATGGCGCTGATGCAGAAAAAGTGATCCAACAGCTTTCTCATCAGTTGATGAATCGCCTTATTCATACACCAACCAAATCTCTTCAACAGGCTGCCAGTGATGGTGATATTGAACGCCTGAATCTCTTACGTGAAAGTTTGGGTATTACCCATAATTAACTTTATCTAACAGGATCTTAATCTACGAATGAAGCCTTCTATTGTCGCTAAGTTGGAAGCTCTACAAGAGCGTTATGAAGAAATTCAAGCACTTCTAGCAGAAGCTGATGTTATTGCCTCTCAGGAGCGTTTTCGTGCGCTTTCAAAAGAGTATGCTCAATTAACGGATGTCACATCTTGTTATCGTCAATGGCGAAAAGTGCAAGATGATATGGAAGCGGCAGAAATGATGCTTGATGATCCTGAAATGAAAGAGATGGCTCAAGAAGAGCTAAAAGAAGCACAAAGCGTCAATGAGGAGCTAGAACAGCAACTTCAAGTACTGTTATTACCTAAAGATCCTGATGATGAGTTCAACTGTTTCCTTGAAATTCGTGCCGGAACGGGTGGTGATGAAGCCGCACTTTTCGCCGGTGACCTGTTCCGTATGTATAGCCGTTATGCCGAAGCACGTCGTTGGCGTATTGAAGTGATGAATGCAAACGAAGGCGAACATGGCGGTTATAAAGAGATCATTGCCAAAGTCATTGGTGATGGTGCTTATGGGGTACTGAAATTTGAATCAGGCGGACATCGTGTACAACGCGTGCCTGAAACAGAATCTCAAGGACGCATTCATACTTCTGCTTGTACAGTTGCGGTATTGCCTGAAGTGCCAGAAGCTGAATTACCTGAAATTAGCCCAAGTGATTTACGTATTGATACTTTTCGCTCATCAGGGGCGGGTGGTCAGCACGTAAATACCACGGATTCGGCCATCCGTATTACGCATATCCCGACGGGCATTGTGGTAGAGTGTCAGGATGAGCGTTCTCAACATAAAAACAAAGCGAAAGCAATGTCAGTATTAGGTGCGCGTATTCGTGCTGCCGAAGTACAAAAACGTCAAGAAGCCGAAGCATCTGAACGCCGTAACTTATTAGGTTCAGGAGATCGTTCTGATCGTATTAGAACTTATAATTTCCCACAAGGTCGCGTGACGGATCATCGCATAAACCTTACGCTTTACCGGTTAGATGAGGTGATGGAAGGTAAACTAGATGCACTTATTCAACCTATTGTCACTGAATATCAAGCCGATCAGCTATCCGCTTTATCTGAGCAAGATTAATGAATTATAAACAATGGCTGCATCAAGCAGCCTTGCAATTAATTGATAGTGACAGCCCAAAGCGGGACGCAGAAATTCTATTAGGGCACGTAACAAAACGTGCTCGTACTTATTTGATTGCTTTTAGTGAAACTGTACTTTTAGAAGATGAACTAGTGCAATTGTCATCCCTCCTTGCTCGACGTATAAAGGGCGAGCCTATCGCTTATTTAGTAGGAGAGAGAGAATTTTGGTCACTACCTTTAAAAGTCTCTCCTGCAACACTTATCCCTCGGCCTGATACCGAATGTCTAGTTGAAAAAGCATTAGAGAAACTCTCTGCACAAGCAAGTCGAATTTTAGATTTAGGTACGGGGACAGGGGCTATTGCCTTAGCGATAGCTTCGGAACGTTCTGACTGTCGTGTCCTTGGTGTTGATTTTCAACCAGAAGCGGTAGCATTAGCGATAGAAAATGCACAACATTTGGCACTTAGCAACGTAGAATTTACGGAAAGTTGCTGGTTTAGTTCACTCTCTGGTTATCAATTTGATATGATAATCAGCAATCCTCCTTATATTGATGAAGAAGATGAACATCTTTCTCAAGGAGACGTTCGCTTTGAGCCATTAACCGCATTGGTCGCGGCAGATCATGGTTTTGCTGATATTGAGCTTATTATTACAAATGCCCGTCAGTTTTTAGCTAATAACGGTTGGGTATTAATAGAGCATGGTTGGCAACAAGGTGAAAGAGTACGTAATATTTTTATTGATAAGGGTTACTGCTGCGTGGAAACTTTCCGTGATTACGGCGGTAATGAGCGAGTGACAGTAGGTCGTTGGAATGATGATAGAAACCATAGCTGATTACGAATTTAACAAAGCCCCTTTGGTTAAGGGTATGATCCTTATCTCTCAGGCAATTCGCCCAGATTTTCCAGTCACTTCAGTTGGCTATCAATTGGCACAGCTGGTGGAGCAAGCAGAAGCGGAAATTCCCCACCAAGCCAGTATACAAGAGAGAATTGATGCACTGCTGAAGCTATTTTATAAACAATGGCATTTCAGTGGTGCAAGTGGCAAATATTGTCTTTCTGATACGTTATGGTTAGATAAAGTATTGGCCACTCATATTGGTTCACCTGTGTCATTAGGTTCCATTTTAATTTATATCGCACAGGCAATAAATTTACCGTTAGCGCCAGTTATTTTTCCTACACAGTTAATTATCAGAATAGATATTCCGAATGAAAAACCACTTTTCTTAAATCCCATTAATGGTGAATATCTTTCTCGTCATACTTTAGACGTTTGGCTAAAAGGTAATGTAGGCAGTACATCTGAGCTATCAGCATCCGATCTAGAAGAGTCAGAACACAGTTCTATTATTCGCAAGTTATTAGATACACTCAAAGTCTCTTTAATGGAAGAAAAGAAGATGGAGCAGGCACTTAAGACCAGTGAAACGGTGTTATTGTTTGATCCAGAAGATCCCTATGAAATACGTGATCGTGGGCTGATTTATGCTCAATTAGAGTGTAATCATGTGGCATTGTCTGACCTTAACTACTTTGTTGAACAGTGTCCGGAAGATCCCATTTCAGAGATGATTAAAATTCAAATTCATTCAATAGAACAGCATCCTGTTGTTTTACATTAAAATTTAATCCCGTACTGGGTATATAACGGTACATGGCAAAATAAGATAGGAATAGATATGCAACATAAAGTGGTGAGTATTGGTGATATCAAGGTAGCAAATAATTTACCCTTTGTGCTCTTTGGTGGCATGAATGTATTGGAATCGCGCGATTTAGCCATGCGTATTTGTGAGCATTACGTCACGGTTACTCAAAAATTAGATATTCCTTATGTATTTAAGGCCTCTTTTGATAAAGCAAACCGCTCATCTATCCACTCTTATCGTGGACCGGGTCTTGATGAAGGAATGAAAATTTTCCAAGAGCTAAAAGAGACTTTTGGGGTAAAAATTATCACGGATGTTCATGAACCTTCACAAGCTCAGCCTGTATCTGAAGTCGTTGATGTTATTCAGCTACCGGCATTCTTAGCGCGTCAAACCGATTTGGTTGAGGCAATGGCCAAAACCGGTGCGGTAATTAACGTGAAAAAGCCACAGTTTGTTAGCCCTGGTCAAATGGGAAATATCGTCGAGAAATTTAAAGAAGGCGGTAACGACCAAGTGATTTTATGTGACCGTGGTAGTAATTTTGGTTACGATAATTTAGTGGTCGATATGCTAGGTTTTCATGTCATGATGCAAGCCTCAGAAGGGGCTCCAGTGATTTTTGATGTTACCCACTCACTACAATGCCGTGATCCATTCGGTGCGGCTTCTGGTGGTCGTCGTGGACAAGTCGCTGAGTTAGCTCGTGCAGGTATGGCAGTGGGTCTGGCAGGGTTATTTCTTGAAGCTCATCCCGATCCTGATCATGCCCGCTGTGATGGCCCATCAGCTTTACCATTAGCTAAATTAGAACCTTTCTTAGCTCAAATTAAAGCGATTGACTCTCTGGTAAAAAGCTTCCCTGAGTTAGATACCAGTAAATAAACTTGTTATGCAACTACACACTGTAGTGAATATGTTCGGCGCTGATCTCCAGCGCCGTTATCATGAAAAAATCCACAAAATAACCCTTCATGGTGGTTTTAGTTGTCCTAATCGAGATGGCACATTAGGACGAGGAGGGTGTACATTTTGTAATGTCTCTTCTTTTGCTGATGAGCAAACACAATATCACTCTATTGAAGAGCAAATCGCCTACCAAGCTAAGCATATTACCCGTGCTCGCCGTTATTTAGCTTATTTTCAAGCCTATACTAGTACCTATGCAGAAGTAGAACATCTACGAAAAATGTATGAAAGTGCATTATTACAAGCCAATATGGTTGGATTATGTGTGGGGACACGCCCTGATTGTGTACCCGTTAGTGTGTTAGATCTACTGCAAGGCTATTGCGAACAAGGTTATGAAGTATGGTTAGAGTTAGGATTACAAACTGCACATAATAAGACATTAAAGCATATTAATCGTGGTCATGATTTTCAATGTTATCAAGCAACCACAAAAGAAGCGCGTCGCCGAGGTTTAAAGGTGTGTACGCATCTTATTATCGGTTTACCTCGTGAAGATCATCAGTTAAATATGCAAACCTTAGAGCAGGTAGTAGAAACCGGTGTTGATGGACTAAAATTACACCCTTTACACATAGTTGAGGGGAGTACGATAGCCAAAGCATGGAAAGCAGGGCGTATTAGTGCATTAACACAACAACAATATGTTTATACTGCTGGTGAAATAATCCGTCATACTCCTGCAGAAGTTATTTATCATCGTGTTTGTGCCAGTGCCAGAAAACCTACTTTATTAGCCCCTGAATGGTGTGAAAATCACTGGTTGGGTATGAATGCACTCTATCAATACTTATTAGAAAAAGGCGTACAAGGTAGTGGGATAAATAAGCCTTTTGTGGCTAATTGTAAATAATTATCCACTCAACATAAAATCACTTGTCACTTTTTTAATCATACTGTACGCTTTGAATCTGTACAAAGGAGGTTGCTATGGCTCAAGCACTAGTAGAAAACAGTGAACGAGTGTCAATTCGTATCACTACAGAAGATAAATCACTGCTGGTTCGTGCTGCTAGTTTGGAAAATACAAACTTAACAGAGTTTGTACTTCGTAATATTGTACCTGTGGCTCGGCAAGTTATTGAAAATAATGAGCGTTTAAAATTATCAGAAAAAGACACATTACGTGTTATGGAACTTTTAGATAATCCACCAAAGCCTAATGCTAAACTACTTGCAGCGGCTTTTGCTCTACCGGACAATGCATGACAATACCAAATTGATTAAATCCCCCTTTTTCTTTATTAATTTCCTTTAAAACCATTTATACTGCACTTTCAATGGCAAATAAAATATAAATAATAACTTAATAATTAAGCCCTTAATTAAATAGTGTAAATTAAGGGCTTAAAGATTTTTATAATTAATAATTAAAAAACTACTGAATTAATTCCATATCATCCAGCGCTTTTTGTAGCGAAGGATAAAAATTAAGTGTGCCATCAATTGGCGTTACTCGTGCTCTTGCTAATGTCTTTAATGGCTGGAAGGGAATATCACAAACAATAATATGAGTATCATGTTGCACATCCGCCACAAAGTGTTGGAAAGCATGTAATCCCCCTGCATCTAATACAGGTACTGCATCCCACTGCATAATAAGAGTTTTATATCCTTTACTACGTTCACGTAATTCATTAAAAATACGCTCGGCGGCAGCAAAGAATAGCGGACCATTAACACGCACAACTAATAATTGTTTATCATCATCAGTATAAGTTGATTCTGTTATTTTCGTCATATTAGCAATACGACGCATAAATAATAAAGAGGCTAATACGATGCCGATAGTGATCGCAATAACCATATCAAACAGCACGGTAAGCGATAAACATAATACTAAAACGATAATATCGTCTTTTGGTGCATGACGAATAAGATCGATAACTTTACGAGCTTCACTCATATTCCATGCAACAATTAATAACAATGCAGACATTGCTGCTAATGGTAAATAAGAGAGAAAAGGCGCTAAAACCAGTAAAGTTACTAAAACTAATAAAGAGTGCACAATCGCAGATACAGGGGACGTTGCACCGGCACGTACGTTTGCCGCTGAGCGGGCAATAGCCGCAGTTGCGGTGATCCCACCAAAGAAAGGCGCTACAATATTACCAATACCTTGACCGACTAACTCACCATTAGAGTGATGTTTTTTCCCCGTCATACCATCAAGCACCACAGCACAGAGGAGTGATTCAATCGCACCTAACATTGCCATTGAAAAAGCGGCGGGTAATAACGCACTGACCGTGCTCCAATTTAATGCAATAGACTCACCACTACTGGGTAAATTCCACGGTAGCACAAATTGTGGCAGGATCGGCGGAATACCTTGTCCTGTTGAACCATCAGGCAATAGATAGCTAAATTGTGAACCAATGGTGGCAACATCATGGCCAAATAAATTAACTATCCCCATAACAGCCGTACCGGCAATTAATGCTGGTAAATGACCAGGGAGGCGTAAATTCAATTTAGGCCAATAAATTAATACTAAGAGGGTGGTTACGCCTATTAATGTATCTCCAAGATGGATTGTCGGTAGAGCGGCACCTAGAGCAATTACTTTATCAATATAGGTTTCTGGGACATGCGACATTTCTAAACCAAAGAAATCTTTGATCTGCATGGTGGCGATAGTGATGGCAATCCCCGAAGTAAATCCTAATGTGACAGAAACGGGAATATATTCAATGAGCTTACCAAAACGAGCTAACCCCATAACCACTAAAATAATCCCAGACATCAAAGTAGCAATTAATAGCCCACTTAAACCAAATTGCTGTGAAACAGGATAAAGTATCACCACAAAGGCGGCAGTAGGCCCTGAAACACTGTAGCGAGAGCCACCTGTTACAGCGATAATAATACCGGCAATAGCTGCGGTATAAAGACCGTATTGCGGGGGAACACCGCTACCAATAGCCAATGCCATTGCCAGTGGTATTGCGATAATGCCGACGGTGATCCCTGCAATAATATCTTTTAATAAACGGGCAAAAGAGTAAGGCTCTTTTACACATGCATCAATAAATGCACTAAAGGGGCGAACCCGGTTAACTTTATGCGTTTTCATTTAGGCTTAAACCAAAATAAGAAGTCAAATGCCGAATAAAGGCGATAAAAAAGAGCAGAAAGGATATCGCTTTTATTTGCTAATAATAATGTGATATATCAAATTATTAAACACTATCTTAATACTTAGCGAAAATTAAAGCAATTAATTGAAAAACTTAAGCAAAAGAGATAACGTTATGTAACGTATTGTATTTATTCTGTTACTTTCATGAAAAAGAAGTTTGACGTTATTCTATAAATTATATAAAGCGTTTTATTTTAGAATAATTGTCATTAAAAATAGTAGTGCATAAAAATAGCTAAAAAGTATTTTATAAAATAAAGGAAAAAACAATTCTATAAATAAAGCTAATTAGTGTATATAAAAAAGAGTTTTTTATTAAATAGACTAATTAAGTATCTAAAATAGATTAATAGCAACGTATATAAAAACAATCACAATAAATTTATTATTACAATTTTAGTACCGGTAGCAAGCAGAACGTTGTCGCTGTATAGATGCTGTATAGATTAAGGACAGCAAGACAAAAAAACGCCTAGTTTTTTAACTAGGCGCTTTCTTAGAAGATGGCGGTGAGAGAGGGATTCGAACCCTCGATACGTTGCCGTATACACACTTTCCAGGCGTGCTCCTTCAGCCTCTCGGACATCTCACCGTATTGTGGTTAAACATGGCATTCATGCTCAACGGGGCGCTACTATAGGGAAAAGAGTGATAAGCGTCAACAGCTAAATGCGTTTTTTCCTTAACTTTTGTGCCAACCAGTCAAATAAAAAACAATATGAACAAGGCTTAAGCAAATAATGTGATCTCTTTTGGGATGTAACATCCATTTTTTAGCTAAATTTCGTTAGCTGGTTAACATTATCAACATTTTTCTTAACAACTTTTTCAAACAGACTTGAAATAAAAGCATAACCCTCGCACCCTATGGTAAAAATGCTGGAGGAAGGCAAAAATGAATATTATTTTTTATCATCCTTTTTTTGATGCAAATACATGGATAAGTGGAATGAAAGCACGACTTCCTGACGCGCATATTCGTGTTTGGGAGCATGGTGATGATAAGCCTGCTGATTATGCAATGGTCTGGCTTCCTCCCTATGAAATGTTAGCAAGCCGTAACCAATTAAAAGGTATTTTTGCACTTGGTGCGGGTGTTGATGCCATTTTAAAGCAAGAGCAACAAAAACCAGGCACATTACCCGCTGGGGTTCCGGTAATGCGCTTAGAAGACACGGGTATGGGTTTGCAAATGCAAGAGTATGCCATTGCTAAAGTGATGTATTATTTTCGCCGTATGGATGATTATAAACGTCAACAATCACAACGCTTATGGAAACAACTCCCCGCACATACTTATGATAATTTTGTTATTGGTGTTTTGGGTGCAGGTGCATTAGGCGCAAGTGTAGCGACTAAGCTTGCTGAACTTGGTTTTAACGTGCGTTGCTGGAGTCGTAGTAAAAAGCAAATTAATCAGGTAGAGAGTTTTTATGGTAACGATCAACTGAGCGATTTTGTTAAAGAGTGTCAGTTGTTAATCAATCTATTACCTTATACACCACAAACTCATGGTATTTTAAATTTCTCGCTTTTTGAACAGCTTAAACCTTCTTCTTATTTAATTAATTTGGCAAGGGGAGCACATCTTGTTGATCAAGATCTGCTAGAAGCTATCGATCAAGGTTATATTGCTGATGCCTCTTTAGATGTATTTAGCCAAGAGCCATTACCGGGTATGCATCCGTTTTGGACTCATCCTCGTATCTCTATTACACCGCATATTGCTGCTTTTACTATTCCAGATATTGCAATGGATACAATTGTTGAAAATATTCAACGTATTGAAAAGGGCGAAACACCTTTTGGTGTTGTGGATATGAAAAGTGGCTATTAAATAATA
>NZ_CAWQOK010000104.1:0-65749 GCF_963896075.1 Proteus sp. G4415 | reverse complement strand
TACTAAATTCCTTTTTGTGCTTTCTTCAATATTATTACAAAAGTGACTCAACAATTGTTAATTTTATTGCTTATTTTTATAATTCTGATATTCATTTTAATGAGTCGTTACTACTCAATTCACGGGCTTTAGGTTTTTCAATGGGACCAAATAGTAATGCTGTTATTATATTACTATGTTTATTTTTTATTTTTTTCAAATATAAACCAACCAGCAAATTACAATCCTTTTTAAAATATATAACGATTACTCTAGGTATTATTAGTTTAATATTATCGCAATCACAAACTGGTATTATAGCATTAATAGCGATATCAATTTATTTGATAGTAATGTATTTTATAAAAAAACCTCAAATTATAACTGTTTGTACATTATTTATTACTTTTTTTGCAGTAATTATTATAGCAAATACTTCTTTATTAGATAAGCTAAGCGATAAAAATGGAGGATTATATTATTTATCTACCCTATTTAAACAAGGGACTGAAAGAAGTTCATATCAAATTAGAATAGAAAAAAGGAATGCTATGATCGATACAGCAATAAGTAAGCCTTTCTATTCATTTATAGGATGGGGCAAAGATTATTTTGGAGATGAATCAAGTGCAACTGATAATGAACACCTTTATATTGCCCTAATATATGGTCCCATTATTTGGATATTGATATTATCAGTAGCATTCTACTATGGTAGTATTTATACGATAAAATATCTTTACTCTAAAAATTTTGAATTACTTCTCGTTCCTACAACTATGTTATGCTGGGTGATTGTTGCTATTCCCGCAGCTTTTATAACTTATCCCGAAGCTCTAATATTAAGTGCCTTACTGCTAAATAATAGTAAACGATATGAATACTAAATTATTATCATTCCTTTTCGGGAATCTAGGTGTTTTTTCTATACGCTTTCTTTATTTTATAATATTAACATTTATCTTAGATCTTAAAGAAATAGCTGAGTTCACAACATGCATATCTATCAGTGGAATTCTTCTATGTATTTGTAATTATGGCAATTATAATCTTTTCATGCGAAGAAGTTCCAAAGGGGAAGATAGTAAAAAAATCTTGGGTGAATATATATTCACATCCATTATATTGCTATTCTTATTTTCAGTTATTTTTTATATTTATTCTCAGTATAAACAGTACTTTTTAGGAGTCAGAACTGAAAATCTATTATTAATACTTATTTCCGAGTATTTCTTTTCTGCAGTTCCTGGAATATTTAAAGCATATGCTCTTTCTGAGTATAATCAGAAAATTCTATTAGATTCTATTACAAATATAATAACATCATTACTTCTTTTAATATGCTCATCGCTGTTATGGTATTTTTATTATACCTCTAATTCTTATGTTTATTCGTATTGGATAAATATGTACTTATTGATTGGTGTTATATCTTTTATTATAAGAATTTTAATATGGAAAAAAAATATTGTCTTACCTAGCATAAAACAAATAATTCCAAATTTATTTATCCAATTAAAGTCCGGAAATAACTTTATGTTTTCATCTGTATTTAGAAATTTTTATTTAAATATTGATAAAATACTAATTTTAAATCTATTAGGAAAAGAAGTAGCCGGATACTATGCTATTTCATTTAGATTTTTTAATGTTCTTCTTATGATATTGAATAGTATCTCAGGTGTTAAAGAAGCAAAATTATATCAATTATATGAAGAGTCTTTTTTGAAGTTTAAGAGTGAAATAAAAGCTATAAATAATCTTAGTTTAAAATATTTTATTTTTTCCATACCTCTATGGATAGTTGTTGCTATAAGTATATATTATTTCTACCCTTTATCATGCCTGTATATATTCATAATGCTTATGCTTATCTGTCCTATTCAATTACTATCTTTTACCATGCTAAATGCACTAAATAGCATAGGCCTTGAAAACCAAAGACTATCTTTGATGATATTTAGTGTACTAATTAATTGTATAATATCTTTTTCTCTATCAACATACATATCATGGGGTGCTATAGTTATTGGTATACTCATATCAAATATAATTATAGTTGCATCTTCTAAATATTATATATACACATATGAATATAAAAATTTTTAACCCTTTAAATAAAATAACAGCAAGATGAAAAAAATAGTCATTTTGATACCGACACTAACTACTGGTGGTGGAGAAAAAATAGCCACTGAAAATGCTAATGATTTGTCGAGTAATGGATATGATGTAACTATTATTGTTCCTAGAGGAAATATTCAACAAAAACTATCACCACAAGTTACAGTTTATAGCGGAAGTAGTAGAAATTTACTTTCTGATTGGCTTTTTTGTAGAGAAAAATTAAACAAGGTTAATCCAGATGTCGTTTTATCTTATATGGAAAGAGCAAATTTCATCAATATAATTACTTCATGGCAGAAAAAATGGCGAATAATAACATCTATTCACACAGTCCCATCCGTTGCTTATAAAAAAAGAGGTTTACTCAATAGAATATTTATATTTTTTACAATGAAGCTCATTAAAATCAATAATATTCCTGTAATTTGTGTATCCAAAGGAATAATGCATGAACTGAATAAAAAATACAGAATAAAAAATAACTATTATGTCCCTAACTATTTATCAGTTGATTTAAAAAAAGATATCATTCACTTAAACGTAGAAAAGAATATTGTTTTCGGATTTGTAGGAAGATTAAGTAAAATAAAAGGATGTGATATTTTTATTGATGCTATTTTGTTAGCTATAAAAGAAGATATAGCAAAAAATAAAATTTTTTGGATTATTGGTGATGGTATACAGAAAGATGAACTTTTAGAAAAATGTAAAAAAGAGGATATTCTTGATAGAATTAAATTTTGGGGAAATAAAGAAAACACTAGTGATTTATTTCGTGAAATCGATTACTTAGTAATTCCCTCTTATGTTGAAGGGTTTGGACTAGTTATATTAGAAGGACTATATTACGGATGTAATAATATATATTCTTTATGTAAATATGGCCCTGCTGAAATCATGAGTAATTTTCATCAATTCAATGATTCATATGCTATTCCAGATCCTAGTATTAATAGAGCCACCACAGTAAAACAATTATCTCAATTAATTAAAAAGTTAAATAACAAAAAAAATTTAATGACTCTTCAAACAAAAAGAGAGATTATATCAAGGGCATTTAGTAGAGAATCATCGTTGAAAAAGATGTTAGAAATAATAGAAAAGGAATAGCATGAAATATTTAATATTTTCGGGTTGGTGGTGCGATAACAATGAAAAAACAGATAAAAGGAATAAGTATATTGGTGATGATTCTATTAGAGATAAAGAATTTCATAAAAAATGGTATGATTGTATTAACAAATATACTTCTCCTGAAAAAATACTGATAATAGATTCTAACTCACCAATAAAACCAGATTTAAATCTCGACCCTAGAATCGAGTTATTATCCTTAAATAATAATTTTGGACATTCCACAAATCATGAAGGTACTATGTGTGGGTATACTAGATCATGTTTGCTCGGCATATACTATGCTTTTTTATGTGATTTAGACTATTGTATTTATATAGAGCAGGATTCTTTAATAAAAGGAAATAATATTATTGAAGAAGCAATAAAAAAAATGAAAAAACCTTATATGTTTGGTTCTGCAAAAGGAACTCCTAACGCTCTTCAGCAATCTTTTTTCATTATTAGAAAAGATGGATATATTCCTTTTCTTACCAGGATGAATGGTTTCAAATCCACCTGTAATAAATTGGCTCCTGAAAATAAATTTGCAATCGCTACAAGTTCATTTTTATCAAAATTACCTGAATGTATTTTTTATTTAAGAGGTATAGGACGATTATTATCATATTGGCCAAGCTTTGATATTCTTCCATTCGGATATGGTAGAAGTAGACCAATAAATTTTAATGATCAATACTTATACTTTCAACATGGTAGTGTAGAAGAATTAGAACGTTTTAAACATAGTGCAAATAATGATACTTTTAAAAATTAAGATAAGTTAACTAATTATGAAAATCACCATCTCCGGTACCGGCTATGTCGGTCTATCTAACGGGATACTCCTTTCCCAGCACAACAAAGTTGTTGCATTAGATATCAATAAAGAAAAAGTCGAACTATTAAACCAAAAAATCTCTCCTATCTCTGATAAAGAAATTGAAGAGTTTTTAGCCACTAAAGAGCTCGACTTTACAGCAACTTTAGATAAAGAATTCGCTTATAAAGATGCTGAATTTGTTATCATTGCCACTCCTACCGATTATGATCCTAAAACTAACTACTTTAACACCTCTTCTGTAGAGTCGGTTATTCGTGATGTTTTAGAATATAATCCAAACACCACTATGATTATAAAATCAACCATTCCAGTTGGTTTTACTAAACAGATGAGAGAAAAATATCATACCGATAATATTATCTTCTCTCCTGAGTTCTTACGTGAAGGTCGCGCCCTTTACGATAACCTTTATCCATCTCGTATTGTGATTGGTGAGCAATCTGCAAGAGCAGAGAAATTTGCTGAGCTTTTACAACAAGGTGCGTTCAAAAAAGATATTGATGTTCTTTTTACTGATTCTACAGAAGCAGAAGCAATTAAGTTATTTGCTAATACTTATCTCGCACTGCGTGTTGCTTATTTTAATGAACTCGATAGCTACGCCCAAGCTTACAATTTAAATGCAAGACAAATTATTGAAGGTGTCTGTTTAGATCCACGTATTGGTAATCACTATAACAATCCATCATTTGGTTATGGTGGCTACTGCTTACCAAAAGATACTAAACAACTGTTAGCCAACTACGAATCAGTGCCTAATAATATCATTGGCGCCATTGTGGAAGCTAACCGCACCCGTAAAGACTTTATTGCTGATTCTATTATCGCTAAATCACCGAAGATTGTTGGTGTTTATCGTTTAATTATGAAATCAGGCTCTGATAATTTCCGCTCATCTTCAATCCAAGGCATTATGAAGCGTATTAAAGCAAAAGGCATTGAAGTAGTGATTTATGAGCCAGAAATGAAAGAAGAGACTTTTTTTAACTCAAAACTCATTCGTGATTTAGATGCGTTTAAAGCCATGTCTGATGTCATTATTACCAATAGAATGGCTTCAGCGCTAAACGATGTGGAAGAAAAAGTTTATACTCGTGATCTCTTTGGTAACGATTAATTTATTTCTTAATATGGGCAGTAATTCTGATGTTATCTAAAGGTACTAATTTTTTAATATCAATCATTATGCCATCGTATAATTCAGGTGAGTATATACGAAAATCAATTGATTCTGTTCTCAATCAGTCATATAAAAATTTTGAGTTAATTATTATTGATGATTGCTCTTCCGATAATACCGTTGACATAATAACCTCATATCAAGATAAGAGGATAAAGTTATTAAAAAATGAAACTAACCAAGGTGCAGGAATTACTCGTAATAAAGGATTATTACTTTCTAATGGCCGTTTTATTTGCTTTTTAGATAGTGATGATACTTGGAGGCCTGATAAGCTAGAAAAGCAACTTACATTTATGTTATCTAATAATATAGATTTTTGCTTTTCTGCTTATGACAGGGTTTCTGAAGATAATGCTTTTATCTGTAGAATTGGTGTTCCTGAGAAAGTGAATTATTCAGATATGCTAAAAGTCTGTTCTATCGGTTGTTTAACGGTTATGTTTGATAAGGATAAATTTACTGATTTCTCAATGCCTTCAATAAGAAAAAGACAAGATTATGCCTTATGGCTAAAACTACTTAAACAAACACCTTACGCATATGGAATAAACGAACCTCTTGGTTTTTATAACATAAGAGAGAACTCAATTTCATCAAATAAGCTAAATGCTGCAAAATACCAATGGAAAATTTATAGAGAGATAGAGGATCTTAATCTATTTTATGCTTCTTATTATTTTTTCCATTATGCTTTTAATGGCTTTTTCAGATCTAAGCTCCCTTCTTTAGCCAAAAAATTAGGTCTATTGAGATAATATTTATTTCCATATCTTTTCTTAGGCTGTATATGCTCAATATCGTCTTATTTGAACCCGAAATTCCACCGAATACGGGTAATATTATCCGCCTGTGTGCCAACACAGGCTTTCATCTTCATTTGATCCAACCATTGGGTTTTACTTGGGATGATAAACGGCTACGCCGTGCAGGGCTTGATTATCGTGAGTTTGCTGATATCAAACAGCATCACGATTATTATGCTTTTTTAGAAAGTGAAGGTTTAAGCCCTGATAATGCACAATCCCCGACAGGTGCACGATTGTTTGCATTAACCACTAAAGGTACCCCCGCCCATAGTAATGTAAATTATCAAGATGGGGATTATCTGCTCTTTGGCCCTGAGACACGAGGTTTACCACCTTATGTTCTGGATAATATGCCAACACAACAAAAAATCCGTGTACCAATGTTAGCGGATAGTCGTAGTATGAATCTTTCTAATACGGTTGCCGTGGTTGTTTTTGAGGCATGGCGCCAATTGGGCTATCCGGGTGCGTTATTAAGAGATTAGTTTTACTAATTATTGCTTATATTATTTCAAAAACGCTTTGCATTCTTGATAAAGCGTTTTTATTTATCATCATTTTGCGGTTTACCGCTTAAAATTAGGTTATAACATGCATAATGTTACATTATCTTTTAAATATTCTCATCATATAAGCCAGTATATATATGGTTTTTTACTTTTAAGTAAAAACAATATAATAAAACTATCTAATATAGATAAAGATACAAATATCACTGGAGCGCAGCATATATTAAGAGCAAATATTGATGGTAAAAAAATAATATATGATGCAAATGATGGCGATCATATAGATAGAGGTTTTTTTTCTATTCCTGATTATGAATGGTGTGATTTATATTTTAAAAGAAGTTATTCCAATCAATTAGCGGAACAATTTCCTAAATGTAGACCTCTTGGGTTTAATTATGAAATAAAGCCTTTTTATGGAATGATAGATCGTTTTTTTGGTAATATTCGTAGGTTAATGGGTAAAGAAATTATAAAGCATACTGATTTAGAAATCATACCTAACGTATCAAATAATCCTAAAATATTATTTCTAACTAGGTTGTGGGAACCTAACCCGATTAAAGATAATGCGTCAAAAATTGAGTTAGAATACTACAATGAAACAATACAACTTAATAAAGTCAGAATGGATGCATTGAATATGATCCATACCCAATTCAATGAAAGATCTACTATTGGCATTAATGATATTCCATATTCAAGAAGAATGGCGCCAGATTTTATATTACCGAAAGAAAAAACACATCGAAGAAATTTTATTAATATGATGAAAGAACATGAAATATGTATTACATCAACAGGGTTACATAAATCAACAGGATGGCGTTTTGGAGAATTTGTAGCTGCATCTCGCGCTATTATTTCTGAACCATTAAATTACGTAGTTCCTGGTAATTTTGATAATTACCTTCCTTTCAATAATATTGAAGAATTATATCTGGCAATTGAAAAGCTGGTTAATGATAAAGAGTTAAGATATGACATGATGAAAAGAAACAATATTTATTATAATAATTATTTAAAACCAGATAGGTTAATATTAAATACAATAACTTCATTATAATTAACTATTTTTAATATACAATTGGCTGATAAAATTTATCATATCTTATTTAGGACTTTATACCCGCCTGATATCGGCAATCACTTTCGTGATATACCGACACCCTTCACCCACATCCTTTAATACTAATGCATGGGCGCCAATAATCGCATTATCACCAATCTTAATCTCTCCACCAATAATGGATGAATTACAGCCAATATAAACATGGTTTCCTACTTGGATATTGGCTTTTCCCCCTTTCTCTTTTACGCCAATAGTCACCCCTTGCATAATAGTGACATATTCCCCCAGTTGGCAGTAATTAGTCAGTACAATGCCAATCGGGTGTGGTAAAGAAAGGCCTTTACCAATACGAGTTTTTAACGAGATATCATTACAGTATTTACGGTTATTGCTAGCACCGATCCGAATACCTAATTTATGTAAAAAACGATAGGGAGAGAAATAAAAATACTGTGCTACCCGCCACCAAAATAGGTAACGGGAACGCTGACAGAAAAATACTCGATGAAATAGTCTTAACCAACTAAAGGTTTTTTTATCACCAATATATTCAGCCTGTAAGCAATCTTTTAGTTCAGCAAGGGTAACCTTAGCTTGGGCATGCATAGTTAAATACCATCACCACACTCAAAGCCGGGTACAACACCATTAAAATGTTGATCCATATCGAATGACGGTTTTTCACTATCAGGACGACCGACAATGCGGGCAGGCACCCCCGCCACCGTAGTATGAGCCGGTACTTCATGTAATACTACCGAGCCAGCACCAATTTTAGCACCACGACCAATCTCGATATTACCAAGAATTTTAGCTCCTGCGCCAATCATTACCCCTTCACGCACTTTCGGGTGACGATCGCCCCCTGTTTTACCTGTTCCCCCTAAGGTCACAGATTGTAAAATGGAGACATCATTTTCAACCACCGCCGTTTCACCAATTACAATACCTGTCGCATGGTCGAGCATAATACCGTGTCCAATACGTGCCGCTGGGTGGATATCCACCCCAAAGGTGACTGATATTTGGTTTTGTAGATAAATGGCTAGCGCTTGGCGATTTTGTTGCCATAGCCAATGGGCAATACGGTAGGCTTGTAGTGCATGAAACCCTTTTAAATAAAGCAATGGGGTTGAATATTTATCTACCGCGGGATCACGTAGACGTACCGCGGAGAGATCACAAGCGGCCGACTCAATCATTGAGCTATCGTGACGATAAGCCTCTTCAACAATTTCGCGTACTGCAATGGCTGGCATAGTCTGAGTTGCCAGCTTATTGGCCAGCATATAGCTTAATGCACTACCTAAATTTTCGTGTTTGAGAAGTGTCGCATGAAAGAAACTGGCTAACATTGGCTCACAATCTGCCAATGCACGCGCTTCGCTTTTAATATGATCCCAGACTCTTGTTAGTTCTTCTAGCGACATACTCACTCTCATTTTTTACACGAAAGCCTAAGTAAATACTTAGGCTTTGAATTTTCAAACAAATGGATAGTTAAAACAGATACCCTAAGAATATTATTTAAAATAAACTGACTACAGGCTACTGTCTATCTCATCTTTGGTTGCTCGCCCTAATAAAGCCAATGCAGCCTCTTTTACATCTTTATGTTGATATAAAATTTGGTAAATCTGTTCGGTGATTGGCATTTCTACACCCACTTGTTCGGCTAATGCGCGAACTTCTTTGGTGTTACGATAACCTTCGACTACCTGGCCAATTTTCTCTTGGGCTGTATCAACATCTAAACCTTGACCTAGCATCATACCAAAGCGACGATTACGTGATTGATTGTCTGTACAGGTTAAAACCAAATCACCCAAACCAGCCATGCCCATAAAAGTTGCCGCATCTGCACCTAAGGCTTTACCTAAGCGGCTCATTTCGGCTAGACCTCGGGTAATCAGTGCGGTACGCGCATTAGCGCCAAATCCCATACCATCAGACATACCCGCACCAATAGCAATCACGTTTTTAACAGCGCCACCCAGTTGCACACCGATAAAATCAGGGTTTTTATAAACTCGGAAACTTTTACCACAATGAAATAGCTGTTGTAACTGCTCTAAAAAGAGATTATCCGTCGAGGCTACTGCAATCGCGGTGGGCAAACCCGCGGCAAGCTCTTTAGCAAAAGTAGGGCCAGATAATACTGCGAGCGGGATTTCATTACCTAATACTTCACGGGCAACATCTTGTAATAAGCGACCAGTATGTGCTTCAAGACCTTTTGTCGCCCAAACAACACGTGCATCCTGACGTAAAAAGGGTTTGATTTGTTGCAGTACTTCACCAAACACATGGCTTGGGATCACCACAAGAATATTACGGCTCGCTTCAATCGCTTTTTGCAAAGAAGCTTCCATATATAAACTATCAGGAAAGGAAACATCGGGCAGAAAGGCTTGATTACAGCGCGCTTGTTCTAATGCCGCAACGTGCTTGGGATCATGCCCCCACAGCACAACATCGTGCCCATTACGCGCTAAGGTAATCGCTAAAGCGGTGCCGTATGAACCGGCACCGATAACTGTCATAGAAGCGTTCATTAAGCTTCTTCAACTCCTGAGTTTGCTGCATCCTGTTGCTGTTGTTGCTGTAAATAGTTCATAAACAACGCATCAAAGTTAACAGGTGCTAAGTTTAATTGTGGGAAAGTACCACGACCTACTAAGTTGGTGATACATTCACGTGCATAAGGGAATAGTACGTTCGGGCAGTATGCACCTAAGCAATGTGCTAATTGTGTACCTTCGATACCTTCAACAGTAAAGATACCTGCTTGTTGTACTTCACACAGGAAAGCGGTTTCTTCTTCCATTGTTGCCGTAACAGTGACACGTAAGATAACTTCATATACATTTTCAGCTAGCGTATTAGAAGAAGTATCTAAATCTAATTTAACTTCTGGTTGCCACTCTTTTTGGAAAACTTGTGGGGCATTTGGCGCTTCGAAAGAGATATCTTTTGTGTAGATACGTTGAATTTGAAAAGTCATCTCTTGGTTTTGCTGTTCTGACATAATAATCTTACCTTTTTATATCCTTATTAAATTGAATAGCAGTAAGTATAGAACTCAATCTGCCCGCTCGTTACTTTTTACCTTTTGCCAGTGGTAAATTCTCACCACTCCAACCTGAAAGACCATCTTTTAAAATAAAGACTTTTTCAAAACCTAATTTGATAAGACTTTCAGCAGGTTTTGCACCCTCAATACCTGATGGTGATACCACAATCACCGGCTGTGATTTATATTTCTCCAGCTCAGCAATATTGTTACTTTTGATCTCAGAAGGCGTTAAATTGATAGAATCGATGATGTGTCCTTTACGGAACTCATCACGGCTACGGATATCAACACAAACCGCATTCTCTTTGTTTATCAAAGAAATCGCTTCTGTACGGGAAATATTTTTCGTTTTAGAAAAAAGGCCTTTAAAGGTCAATACAATGACCGCCACCAGCAGCGCAATCCAGATAAAACTTAACAGGGTGTGCCGGCTAAAAAATTGCATTACTTCTTGCAGCATAGGATGCAATCACTCTCGTTAGTTAAAAATAGTATTAAAGAGCCAAAGTATACCTTTGTCATGGCGCAATTACAGCCTATTCCTTCGTTTCTCTTTCAGTTTTTGCGGAAAGTTTCTCAACAATCATTTTTTTTATTGACGGATTTATGTACCATTAGCGCCGAAAAATCCTGTAAAACAGCGTTTAAAAGAGTCTCTCTTTTCACTTTACCGGATCTCTCTTCAGGTAAGCTATTAAGAAATCAGCATTCATCATCAAAGCCTGTGACAAAAATAGTCACTCGTACGTAGAATTTCACACCTGTCTGAGATACAACCACTATTTGTTATTTATTAAAAGTATTGAGAACACGAGCATGTCGCAAACAAATCAAGTGCCTAAAATTGGATTCGTTTCTTTAGGTTGTCCTAAAAATTTAGTGGACTCTGAACGTATCCTCACCGAACTGCGTACAGAAGGTTATCAAGTTGTTCCTACCTATGATGATGCTGATTTAGTCATCGTCAATACCTGTGGCTTTATTGATAGCGCAGTACAAGAATCTCTTGAAGCCATTGGCGAAGCACTCGATGAAAACGGTAAAGTTATCGTCACCGGTTGTTTAGGTGCCAAAGAAAATCAAATCCGTGAAGTTCACCCAAAAGTGCTGGAAATCACCGGCCCTCATAGTTATGAACAAGTGTTATCACATATTCATCACTATGTTCCCAAACCTTCCCATAACCCATTTACCAGCTTGGTTCCCGAGCAGGGCGTTAAATTAACCCCTCGTCATTACGCTTATCTAAAAATTTCTGAAGGTTGTAATCACCGTTGTACTTTTTGCATTATTCCTTCAATGCGAGGTGATTTAGACAGTCGCCCAATTGGTGAAGTGTTAAATGAAGCGAAAAGATTAGTCAATGCTGGGGTGAAAGAGTTACTGGTTATCTCACAAGATACTTCCGCTTATGGAGTTGATACCAAACATCAAACCGGTTTTTGGGATGGTATGCCCGTTAAAACCAGTATGGTCAGTTTATGTGAACAACTGGCAAAATTAGGGATTTGGGTACGTTTACATTATGTTTACCCTTATCCACATGTGGATGAGGTTATTCCATTAATGGCAGAAGGCAAAATTTTGCCTTATTTAGATATTCCGCTACAACACGCTAGCCCGAAAGTGCTGAAATTAATGAAGCGCCCAGGCTCTGTTGAGCGTACTTTAGAGCGTGTAAAACGTTGGCGAGAAATTTGTCCTGAATTAACGTTACGTTCAACCTTTATTGTCGGTTTCCCGGGAGAAACAGAAGAAGATTTCCAAATGCTATTGGATTTCTTGACTGAAGCTCGTTTAGATCGCGTGGGTTGTTTTAAGTATAGCCCCGTTGAAGGTGCGAAAGCGAATGAATTACCCGACCAAGTTCCTGAAGAGGTAAAAGAAGAGCGTTACCATCGTTTTATGCAACTACAGCAGCAAATTTCCACCGAGCGTCTGCAAGAGAAAATAGGTAAAGTTTTACTGGTTATCATTGATGAAGTGGATGAAGAAGGTGCTATTGGCCGTAGTATGGCAGATGCACCGGAAATTGATGGTGCTGTGTACCTTAATGAGCAGTTTGATGTCGAGCCAGGACAGATTGTACGTGTGCTGATTGAGCATGCCGATGAATATGATCTGTGGGGTACCATCGTCGAACAATAACTTATCCTGTGTACAGCGTGATAGCTATTCTATTGCGCTGTTACACATTGTGCTGCTTTTTTCCTCTTTCCGACTATTATTGCTTTATTATCATCTCTGAGTTCATTAGATTAACTGTTAGGTATTATCTGAAATTACGACTTTATTTCCTGTTAACTGGTCAGTTGATTAGCGACATGAAATAATCTTATAAACTGTTATTAAAGGTACTTTGGTCAGATGGCAGAGAAAAAGGATCTTCAGAACACAACACACCGTACTTACCGTGTATTTTCTTTACCGTTAATCACGCTACTGATTAGCACATCTCTGTTTTCTGCAACCAGCGCTTTTGCCAATACATTAACGGATAATCGTAGTCAGTTAAAAGATCTGCAAACCACCATTGCTGAAAAAGAAAAGCGCGTTCAAGAGCAACAAAAACAGCGCACGGCTTTACTTGGACAACTCAAATCACAAGAGACGCAAATCGCTAATGCCAGCCGCTCTGTGCATGAGACGCAAAACCGCTTACAAACCTTAGCTAAAGAGATCAAAACCATCACAGCAAATATTGCCCGATTGCAAAAGCAATATAACGAGCAACAAGCACTGCTAGCACGCCAACTCGATGCGGCTTACCGACAAGGGAAACATCAAGGTATTGAGTTACTGTTTCGCGGTGAAGAAGGTCAGCGAGAAGAGCGGATCTTAGCCTATTACAGTTATATAAATGAAGCGCGTAAACAGTCAATGGAGCAATTGGCTCAAACTTCCAAAGAGCTACAGGCAGAAAAAGACGCCCAACAAGCGAAACAGAACGAGCAAAAGCAGGTACTCACCAAACAGCAACAAGAGAAACAAAAACTAGATAATGCGCTAGCTGCACGTCAAAAAACATTAACGCAACTAGAATCAACCTTAAAAGAAGATCAACGCAATTTAGCCACCATGCGTGCTAATGAAACACGCTTAAGAAATAAAATTGCTCAAGCAGAGCGTGAAGCCAAAGCGCGAGCTGAGCGTGAAGCACGGGAAGCTGCTCGTATTGCCGCCAAGCAACGTGAAGCGCAACAGCGTGGTTCGACCTATAAACCCACCGCCGAAGAACGCTCTTTAATGTCCCGTACTGGCGGATTGGGTAAACCTGCAGGTCAGGCTATTTGGCCTATTAGAGGCAGTTTATTACACCGCTTTGGTGAGTCTATTTCCGGCTCGGGTGAATTACGTTGGAAAGGAATTGTGATCCCCGCGGCACAAGGCACTGAAGTAAAAGCGATTGCGGATGGTCGGGTGCTGTTAGCCGACTGGCTACAAGGGTATGGTTTAGTGGTCGTCGTTGAGCACGGTAAAGGGGATATGAGCCTTTATGGCTATAACCAAAGTGCGTTAGTCAATGTTGGTCAACAAGTCAAAGCTGGACAACCTATCGCCTTGGTAGGAAACAGTGGTGGACAAGAGCGCTCAGCGCTCTATTTTGAAATTAGACGCCAAGGAAAAGCAGTCAACCCAGTTCCTTGGCTTGGGAGGTAGTTTTGCATTTACTTGGCACATTACAACGAAATATCGCGCTAACACTTAGTTTAATGTTGCTAAGTTTTCTATTCAGTGCACCTGCTTTTTCGGCAAAGTTGGCCATTGTTATTGATGATTTTGGTTATCGAAAAAAAGAAGATAACCAAATCTTACAACTGCCAACAGCCGTTTCTATTGCCATCTTACCCAACTCGCCCCATGGTAAAGAGATGGCAACAAAAGCCCATGCCCAAGGACGAGAGATTCTTATTCATATGCCAATGGCACCCATTAGCAAACAACCATTAGAAAAAGATACCTTAAAGCCTTCCATGGATCAGGCTGAAATTAATCGCATTATTCAAAATGCAATTAATCGTGTGCCTTATGCTGTGGGTATGAATAATCATATGGGGAGTGCGATGACATCGGATAGGCAAGCGATGGATAGAGTGATCAAAGCCCTTAATCATTCTGATCTCTATTTTCTTGATAGTGTCACCATTGGCAATACGCAAGCGGCCACAGCAGCCAAAGCGGCTGGCGTTCCTTCTTTACGCCGGCATGTATTTTTAGATAATGTGCAAACAGAAGCAGAAACCCGACAACAGCTTAATCGTGCTATTAATTTAGCGCGTAAAAATGGTTTTGCCATTGCTATTGGTCACCCCCACCCTTCAACCGTAAGGGCATTACAACAGCAGTTGCCACTACTACCTGCCGATATTCAGCTAGTCGCACCCAGTGGTTTGTTAACCCCTTCACCAGACAGCCCAATGGTACAAGAGCCACCCGCTGTTATACCGCCAACAGAACAATCTAAAGAGCCAAAACCTGCAACATGGTTAAAACCAGCACAACAAGCCATTATTTCGATGAAAAAAAGTACTCTTATGAAAGTACTTACTAAAAAATTAATGACCTTCGAACAAGATAAGCAATCCCCTTCCCAGCATTTAGAAAGCAACAAAGATAAAGTCGAATAAATAAAAATATTTAGTGGAAAATATTCAGATCAAATTAGGTTACTTGAAGAAAAAGAAGATGATATTAATTTCTATTTTTTGAGAGGACTAGGCTAATTGTTTTGTTTATTATATCCCCAAAAGACAAATCCCAAGGTCTGCTAACTAAAGCTCGCCTCGGGACTCTAAGTAGATTGTTTAAGGGCGCATAACAACACAAGTTGCCAGTGGGGCCAAAAAACTGCTCTGAAAGGGATTATAGAAAAACATGGCGGAAAGTCAACAACCTTACCCATATACAGAAATAGTTAACTTAAAACAAAAAGCACAATGGATTGAAACAAGCCTATCTATTGAAAGACTGCTTCCTTATATGAGGAGCGCTGGTTATGATTACGAAAAAGCATTTCATCAATATCTATATAATGCTAGATTATCAAAATCTCTGTTGTTTCCATTACATATATTAGAAGTAACTTTACGAAATCGCATACAGTGGGTACTAAAAGAAGCATTCAATCGTGATGATTGGCATGAAGATCCTAACTTTATTGATATGCTCAAACCCAAAAGCAAAGATAGCCTACAAAAAGCAAAGTCAAACGCAAAATCAAACTCTATCGACGATGTAGTCGCTAGTAGCACATTTGAGTTTTGGACATTCCTACTTCACGCTGATTACAATAAATTTTGGCGAACTAATTTCTCTAAATTTAGCTATAGTAACCTATCCCTATCTCGAGGTGAATTTTTTGCTCTTATAAAGAAAATCAATGATTTTAGGAATCGAATCGCTCATTATGAGCCAATTTTAGACCAACCTTATAATGCACGCTATCAAGATATTTTAAAGGCTATAGGTTATATCAATAATGAAGTTCAAATTTGGGTGAAATCACATTCAACCGTTGAGTTAGTTATTGCATCGCAACCAGCACCATCTGGACAACCTAAACCCCTATTAAAAGATAAAGCGGATATCGATTTTACTATTGTCCAAAGTTCAGATGCCTTATTACCAATTCCTAAAAGCCGCTTTATCTATTGTGAAGACAAAGAGCTCATCGTAGATCTACGAGAAATTGCTCAATACTTCCTTTCCGCTGTTGATAAAGATAAAACTCTTATGATGGATCTTAGTACATTAACTATTGGTGACATCGTTACTAATAGAAGAATTAAAAAGAATATTGCTATTTTTGGTGATTCTGAAAGTTTTCTTCATGCAAAGAAAATATTTCAAAGTAAAAAAATAAAATATCTAGTTGTTACAAATTCAAATAATCTTGTTAGAGGAATAATAGAAAAACCTCATCGACAAATATAATACAAATCTATTTTACCCTCAATATAGGTATTTATTTAAAAGAGGTAGCGCCCTTTCACCGTTCAGGGCGCTTTATAACTCCTACTGCCAATCTAAAATTACTTTGCCCGATTGACCTGAACGCATAATATCAAAGCCTTTTTGGAATTCATCGATAGGAAATTGATGAGTAATAATCGGTGAGAGATCAAGACCCGACTGGATCAGCGCCGCCATCTTATACCATGTTTCAAACATCTCACGACCATAAATACCTTTAATAAATAATCCTTTAAAAATGACTTGTCCCCAATCAATAGCCATATCTGAGGGAGGAATACCCAGTAAAGCAATACGACCACCATGATTCATCGTACTAAGCATGGTGCGAAAAGCCGGTGGCGCACCGGACATTTCTAATCCAACATCAAAGCCTTCGGTCATACCTAATTCTTTCATCACATCTGTTAGATTTTCTTTGCTAACATTGACTGCTCGGGTGACACCCATTTTTTTAGCCAGATCAAGGCGGTATTCATTAACATCGGTGATCACCACATGGCGTGCCCCCACATGTTTACAGATTGCTGCCGCCATAATACCAATGGGTCCCGCACCTGAAACCAGTACATCTTCCCCCACTAAATCAAAAGATAACGCCGTGTGTACTGCGTTACCAAAGGGATCAAAAATAGCCGCCAGTTCATCCGGAATATTGTCAGGAATTTTAAATGCATTAAAGGCGGGAATAACCAGATATTCAGCAAAACAACCCGGACGATTTACGCCAACACCAATGGTATTACGGCATAAGTGTGTACGCCCACCACGGCAATTACGACAATGACCGCAAGTAATATGCCCTTCCCCCGAGACGCGATCACCAATATTAAAACCTTTAACCTCTTGGCCAATAGCAACAATCTCACCAATATATTCATGGCCAACCACCATGGGAACCGGTATGGTTTTTTGTGACCATTCATCCCAGTTATAAATATGAACATCTGTACCACAAATGGCAGTTTTACGGATCTTGATCATCACATCGTTATGACCAAGCTCAGGTACGGGTACATCGGTCATCCAGATACCGGGTTGTGCTTTTAATTTTGACAATGCTTTCATATTAGAACCTTATGCAATCACATTAAGTTGCTTACCGATTTTAATAAATGCAGCAACAGCACGTTCAATTTGTTCTGGGGTGTGTGCCGCTGACATTTGTGTACGAATACGTGCTTGCCCTTGTGGTACTACTGGGTAGAAAAAGCCGGTGACATAAATACCTTCATCAAGTAAATGTGCTGCAAATTGTTGCGCTAATTTGGCATCTCCTAACATCACAGGAATAATCGCGTGATCAGCTCCCGCCAAAGTAAAACCTGCTGCCGTCATTTTTTCACGAAAAAGTGCTGCGTTACGCCATAAACGAGCGCGCAGTTCATCCCCTGATTTCAGCATATCTAAAACTGCAATAGAGGCGCTCACAATTGCAGGGGCTAAAGAATTTGAGAATAGATAAGGACGAGAGCGTTGACGTAACCACTCCACCACTTCTTTACGAGCTGCGGTATAACCACCCGATGCGCCACCTAAAGCTTTACCTAATGTTCCTGTGATGATATCGACGCGATCTAATACATCACAATACTCATGGGTACCGCGCCCTTGTGCGCCGACAAACCCCACCGCATGCGAGTCATCCACCATCACTAATGCGCCATATTCGTCAGCCAAATCACAGATACTTTTTAGATCAGCAATCACCCCATCCATAGAGAACACCCCATCGGTGGCAATCATAATATGGCGGGCATTATCTGCTTTGGCCTGTTCAAGTTGGGCACGTAACGCCACCATATCGTTATTGGCATAGCGATAACGCTTGGCTTTACATAAACGAACACCATCAATAATCGATGCGTGATTTAGCGCATCAGAAATAATTGCATCTTCAGATCCCATCAGTGTTTCAAATAACCCACCATTGGCATCAAAACAAGAGGAGTACAAAATGGCATCTTCCATACCCAAAAATTCAGCGATGTTCTTTTCTAACGTTTTATGTAGATCTTGCGTTCCGCAGATAAAACGCACCGACGCCATACCAAAACCGTGGCTATCCATTCCCGCTTTCGCCGCTGCAATAAGTTGTGGGTGGTTAGCTAAACCTAAGTAGTTATTGGCACAAAAGTTAATAACATGACTACCATCAGCAACCGCAATATCGGCACTTTGCGAAGAAGTGATGATCCGCTCATTTTTAAATAAGCCATCTTGACGTGTTTGTTCGAGTTGTTGATTAATTTGTTGATAGAAAGAGTGAGTAGACATGCTTTCTCCTAAGGCAGAGACGAAAAGAGATAAGAGCTAGAGTTGACTATAATATAATCATTATTGTTTCTTATTTTATGCTTTTGTTCGATTAAAAACGACAAATGTAAATAAATAATGTTATTTATGTAATTAAGATCACTAATCATCACTGCGATTTTCAAGAATTTCACTCTACTCTTCTATGATGAATGCTACCGTTCACGCTGTTCAGTGTTATTATAGTTGCAGAGCTAATTTTTAGATTTTATATAAAGGGGTAGCCATATGATTATCGTCACTGGCGGTGCAGGTTTTATCGGCAGCAATATTGTTAAAGCATTAAATGATGAAGGTTATACCGATATTTTAGTGGTTGATAACCTAAAAGATGGCACAAAATTTGTGAATCTTGTCGATCTTAATATCGCTGACTATATGGATAAAGAAGACTTTATTGCCAGTATTGTAGCCGGTGATGATTTTGGTGATATTGATGCCGTATTCCATGAAGGAGCATGCTCTTCTACTACCGAATGGGATGGCAAATATATGATGGATAATAACTATCAATATTCTAAAGAGTTACTGCATTATTGCCTCGATCGCCAAATTCCTTTCTTATATGCCTCTTCTGCTGCCACTTATGGTGGCCGTACTGATCATTTTATTGAAGAAAGAAAATATGAAGCCCCACTTAATGTGTATGGCTACTCTAAATTCTTGTTTGATGAATATGTGCGCCAAATTTTACCTGAAGCACAATCTATGGTGTGTGGTTTCCGTTATTTTAATGTGTATGGCCCCCGTGAAGGACATAAAGGCAGTATGGCCAGTGTTGCCTTCCATTTAAATACACAAGTCAATGACGGGCAAAATCCCAAATTATTTGAAGGTAGTGAAACCTTCCAACGTGACTTTATTTATGTGGGTGATGTGGCTGCGGTTAATTTATGGTTCTGGCGCAACAATGTCTCCGGTATTTATAATTGTGGTACCGGCCGCGCAGAATCGTTCCAAGCCGTGGCTGATGCAGTTATCGCTTATCATAACGATAAAGATCTCTCTGTTGAGCATATTGAATTCCCTGAGAAACTCAAAGGTCGTTATCAAGCCTTTACACAAGCTGATCTGACAAATTTACGCAAAGCAGGCTACAGCGCCCCTTTTAAAACGGTCGCAGAAGGTGTTGCTCTTTATATGCAATGGTTAAATCAGGATAAGTAATCGCGGTTTATGAAAATTTTTGTGGTAGGGCCTTCTTGGGTTGGGGATATGATGATGTCCCAAAGCCTATATCGTACATTAAAAGCGTTACATCCTGCGGCAACTATTGATGTGATGGCACCCGCTTGGTGTCGTCCATTATTAGAGAAAATGCCCGAGGTCGATAATGCCATTGCTATGCCTTTAGGTCACGGTGCCTTAGCAATTGGTGAGCGTCGCCGCTTAGGTAAACAACTAAAAGCCAAAGGTTATACTCATGCTTATGTTTTACCTAACTCATTTAAATCTGCTTTAGTGCCTTTCTTTGCCGCTATTCCTAAACGTACTGGCTGGCGAGGAGAAATGCGTTATGGATTATTAAATGATTTACGCCCGTTGGATAAAGCCGCATTTCCATTAATGGTAGAGCGTTATGTTGCGCTTGCTTACGATAAACAGCAGGTACATTCAGCCGCTGATTTACCAAAGCCGTTATTATGGCCAAAACTGGCTGTCTCTGACAAAGATATCACTACCACACTTAAGCACTTTTCATTATCTACACAGCGCCCTGCTATCGGTTTTTGTCCGGGGGCGGAATTTGGTCCTGCTAAACGCTGGCCTCATTACCACTACGCGACATTAGCCCAGAAACTTATTAGCGAATATGGCTATCAGATTTTCTTATTCGGTTCACAAAAAGATAAGCCTGCAGGGGAAGAGATCAAACACGCCTTAACCCCCGATGCCCAAGCTGCTTGTATTAATCTGGCCGGTGAGACTTCTCTTGAGCAAGCCGTTAACCTCATTGCTGCTTGTAAAGCCGTGGTCAGTAACGATTCTGGCTTAATGCATGTCGCCGCAGCATTAGAGCGTCCATTAGTTGCCCTTTATGGCCCAAGTAGTCCCGACTTTACCCCCCCGTTATCTGATAAAGCCCGTGTTATTCGTTTAATTACTGGCTATCACAAAGTGCGTAAAGGCGATGCTGAACAAGGTTATCACCAAAGCTTAATCGACATTCAACCGGAACAAGTCTTTAGCGAACTCGAGCAATTACTCGCTACGGAGCCATCGCTATGAAGCGGGTACTGATTGTTAAAACCTCTTCCATGGGGGATGTACTGCATACCCTACCAGCATTAACTGATGCAAGAGCAGCATATCCTGAGATCTGTTTTGATTGGGCCGTTGAAGAAGGTTTTGCGCAAATTCCAAGCTGGCACCCAGCTGTTGATACCGTTATTCCTGTCGCAATACGCCGTTGGCGTAAAAACTGGTTTAGTGCGCTCATTCGCGCTGAACGTGCACAATTTCGTCACGCGATACAAGCACATCATTATGATGCGGTGATTGATGCCCAAGGTTTACTAAAAAGCGCTTTTTTAGTTACACGCTATGCGAAAGGCGCCAAACACGGCTATTCTCGTCAAAGTGCTAGAGAGCCTTTAGCGAGTTTTTTCTACGATATTCGCCACAATGTCAGTAAAAAAATGCATGCGGTAGAGCGTATCCGCCAGCTATTTGCCCTCAGCCTTAATTACCCACTCCCCACCACTCAAGGGGACTATGGTATAGCACAGCATTTTCTCTCATTACCCGCTATTGATAAACGCCCTTATTTAGTCTTCTTACACGCCACTACCCGTGATGAGAAACATTGGCTCGAAGCCCATTGGCGAGAGTTAATTGCATTACTGGCGAATTCAGGTTTACGTATCAAACTACCTTGGGGCGCAGAGCATGAACATCAGCGTGCAATACGCCTTGCACAAGGTTTTGACTATGTTGATGTATTACCCAAAATGTCACTCGCAGAAGTAGCTCAAGTGATTGCTGGAGCGCAAAGTGTCGTTTCTGTCGATACCGGATTAAGCCATTTAACCGCAGCCTTAGATAAGCCGAATATTACCCTCTTTGGCCCTACCGATCCGGGATTAATCGGCGGTTATGGTAAGGCACAAAGGTCGTTAAAAGCAGCAGGTGGGGATATTGGGGAGATCACGCCTCAAAAGGTTTTTAATATACTTAAGATTTAACCCAATACCCTAAAAGTTATTTATCTTTTAGGGTGTTATTTACTGCGGTTAGAACCTCATCAACAGTAATCAAATCCATCGAAAGTGCTCTATTTTCATCTTGTTGCGGGATCTTATGGATAATAGTATGAATATCGAGATCTTGATAAGGTCCTGTCCACTTTGGATTTGCGGTTACAAATAAACTTACTGTAGGTACTTGTAATGCTATTGCCAAATGTAGCGGGCCGGTGTCTCCCGTAACTAATACCGCCATGGTTTTTATTTGACTTAACAGATCAGGTAGTGAGGTTTTACCTACCAGATTTTCTATATTTTGATGATATCTTTCAGGTAATAAAGCAAAAAACTCTTCTGGCAATTCCAGCTCTCTCGATGAACCTATTAGCTTTATTTGTAATAATGGCGCACTATCAATTAATTTTTTCGCTAATTCCACAAAAGATCCAACAGGCCATCTACGCTCTTGTGTTGATGCTCCCATCTGAAAACCAACAATGCTATTGTTACTTTGAGCTAATGGTTCTATTTTACAAGGGAGCTCCATTCTAGTATCAGAACAATCAATTCCTAAATAACGAATAATATTTAATTTGCTTTGGATCACATGATATTGAGAGGGTTGGTGTTCAGCAATAATCCATTTTCGGAACCACTCAGGAATAACATGAAAAGTATTGCGTAAAATATATTGGCAACCTGCCATCAAGGCAAATAATACGTCATAAGGGAGGTGGGAATGTAAAATAATCGCTAACTCAGGTTTATACTTTTTAGCTTGTAAAGCCACCGGTAACAAGTTTCTGATCTTATTATCCCAATACACCACACTATCTATTTGCTCATAGTTTTCCACTAATAGCTTATTTTTTACACTAGAAACCAGTGTGATATGTGCATCAGGATAATGTGCACGAATTGCTCTGATGGCTGGGGTATTAAACATAAAATCCCCCAACGCTGTGGTTGAAAAAATAACAATACTGTTAAATTTGATATCAGATGAAAATGTTGCCGTTTTTTTCATCTTACCAAAGAGTGGGTTATAGAGATTTAGAAAATAGTGCACCCATTTTAATTTCTTTAACTTCATCTTATTTTGCCTGCACTTTATTGTGATAATACTCAGCCAATGTCATTCCCAGTACTTTATCTTGTAAGAAATTAAATAGTGTTTCTAAATCATGATATAAGCCATCAATATCTTGTTCTGTTCTAAAAGTAGGGCTTCCACCAGGCATAAACTCTGAAGAGTGCAACATAAATTCAATATGAGAGTGACCTTGGGCTAAAGATTTTTGTGCCACTTCAATCATCTGTTGTGCATTTCCCCCTTTAGGGCGTAACCAATTCACTGAAGGTGAGCGTTGTTTACCTCTTAGCTTATCGTACCCTTGCTTAATTTTATTCATAAAAGGGGAATGTTTATATTGAATACTCATTGGCACTTCAAGTAACGTTGAATCCCCTGCTTTGCTGATATCATTAACATCCATAAAGTACGCATGGCTTGGGAAATTACTGTAATTTGTACCGCCTGATTGTGCCGGATCACCTTTAGTAAAACGCCAATCGACTTTGGGTGTGACTGAGCAATCGACTTGATAACCAAATTCAATCAATAGCTGCGCATAAGTTTCATTAAATGCCCAACGCCCAGCACGGTGACTTAACATTTTTGTTTGTAGTTTATTTTCCAGTAAGTCAGTCATAAAGGCAATTTTGTCACGCATCTGCGATTTGGGGTATTCAATTAAATAAGGCTGATAATGGAGATCATTGTCCGTTAACGCAACAAGTGGGGGACTATTCCATGCATGAAGGTGCATACCAATTTCCCCAGTGTTACGGGCTATCACATCTTGTGCAAACTCAATATAGGCTTCATCTATTGCCATTTCATAGTTGGTTAGCCAAACGGGTTTAAATTGAAAACGTTCGCAAAGTTGCTGAAAACGGGGTAAAAAATGCGTATTTTGCGTAGTAATGTTATGCTCATTTTCCCAAAGATTATCGCCTTCGGTATCTAATGTGATAATAAATGCTGGTTTTTTCATGCATTCCCCGTCAACTTATGGATTATAGGCTCATAATTGTATCAATTGACTTATGTTACGCAGTAGAAAACGTCAATTCAAATAATATAAACAAGGTATGGTAGATGCATTCTACGGATTTGTTTACAATTAAAGTATCTCATTGAAGCTAAAGTAATTATGAATAATATAAATCAATCATTTAACAGAATACTGGTTATTAAACTTCAACATCATGGAGATATGTTATTAACGACACCTGTTATTAATTCGTTAAAATCAGCTTATCCTAATGCAAAGATTGATGTTTTATTATACAAAGAAACATTACCGATGCTTGAACATAATCCATTAATAAATCATATTTTTTATCTTGACCGAAATTGGAAATATCAAGGTAAGTTCACACGATTAAAAAAAGAGTGGCAACTAGGGAAAATCTTACAAAAACAGCAATATGACTTAGTGGTGAATTTAGCTGACCAATGGAAAGCCGCTATTTTCGCCTTAGTTACCAAAGCCCCAGTGCGCCTAGGGTTTGAATTTGAAAAACGGCAAAATAGTAAGTTTTGGCAAAAATGTCATAACATTATTGTCCCTACTGCTGAGCATGGACAATTACACACTGTAGAGCAAAATCTTTCTATTCTAGCCCCTCTTAATGTACCAATTATTTCTGATGTTACCATGGCATATAGCCACCAAGATAAACAATGGTTAGAAGAGACAATTAAAAAGCATCATATCCCTAAAAACTATATTGTTATTCAACCAACCTCTCGTTGGTTTTTTAAATGTTGGAATGAAGATAAAATGGCGACATTAATTACTCAGCTTCAGCAAGATAATTACTCAATTGTGTTAACATCAGGGCCAGAAGCGAAAGAGCTTGAGATGATAGAAAATATTTTAGCTCAGTGTCCTGATAAAACATCAATTAATGTATTAGCAGGAAAAACATCACTCTCTCAGCTTGCGGCATTAATTGATCATGCGGCTCTTTTTATTGGTGTTGATTCTGTAGCTATGCATATGGCGGCTGCATTAAAAACACCGCTAGTCGCACTCTTTGGCCCATCAAAACTAGAGCATTGGCATCCTTGGCAAGCCATTGGAGAAACTATTTGGGCAGGTAATTACGCTAAAATCCCCCACCCAGATCAAATAAAAACCGATACACAACAACGTTATCTTTCTGCTATTCCCGTTGATGCTGTATTTAATGCAGCAAAAAGGTACTTAAGCTAATGAACGCCCCTTTACGATTAGCCATTGTTAGACAAAAATACCGTCCAGATGGCGGTGCTGAGCGCTTTATCGCACGTGCACTTGATGCCTTATCTAGTGATGCACTAGAACTTAACGTCATTACTCGACAATGGCAGGGTGATACCCATCCTGATTGGCATATACATCTATGCAACCCCAAAAAATATGGTCGTATTAGTCGGGAGTCTGGTTTTGCTAAAACGGCTAGAGCATGCTGGCAAGAAAACCACTTTGATATTGTACAAAGCCATGAGCGTATCGCGGGATGTGATATTTTTCGTGCAGGTGATGGCGTACATCGTCGTTGGTTATTACAACGACAGAAAATATTACCTCGTTGGAAAGGACGTTGGTTATTTTATGATAGATACCACCGTTATGTGATGAATGCAGAACAACAGATGTATGCTGATCCAGCGTTAAAACAAGTTATTTGTAACTCACAGATGGTGAAAAAGGAAATTATTGCGGATTTTGGCCTCTCTGCCGATAAAATATCTGTTATTTATAATGCAATTGACCATAATGTTTTTGTACCAGCAACAAATTCTCAAAAACAGCGCTTAAAAACACAGTATAATATCCCTCAAGATAAGCCTTGTTTTATTTATGTAGGATCGGGATTTGAACGAAAAGGGTTAGCTGCAGCTATTTCAGCCATTGCCAATACATCGTCAATCTTACTTGTCGTAGGTAGTGATAAAAATCAGCCAAAATATGAACAACTTGCAACACAATTAGGCTGTAGACAGCGTATCTTCTTTTTGGGTATGCAAAAAAAGACGCTCGACTTTTATCAAATAGCCGATGCCTTATTACTACCAACGCTTTACGATCCGTTTCCCAATGTTATTCTTGAGGCGTTATCATGTGGTTTGCCTGTGATCACTTCAACCAGTTGTGGTGGGGCAGAATTTATTCAAAATGGTAAAAATGGGTTTGTTTGTGATGCGTTAGATATTCCTGCATTAACAGAGGCAATTGTGCAAATTCCAACAAACTCAGCATGGTCTGAAATGTCGCAAGTGGCGCGAGAAACCATCCTCCCCTATACACCGAAGCGATTATCAGACGAGCTTATTTCACTTTATAAACGGATATTAACTTTGTGAATCAACGACATATACTTTTTATTATTGATGGATTACCAGGTGGTGGCGCTGAAAATGTCACGCTCAGGCTGGCTAATGGTTTTCATCAGCAAGGATATCAAGTCACTCTTTTATCCTTACATAATAAATTGGCGTATGAATTACCTGATTTTATTGACTATATTGTTGATCATGATGAATACCGAGGTATCTTTAGAAAACTAACAGAGATATCTCGCAGAGCAAAATCTCTTGATAAGGTATTAACGCGACTTTTTGCACAAAAAGGTCGTCCTGCATTGGTACTTTCTAATTTACATAAGACAGACCGTATTGTTTGTCGAGCGAAACAACTAAGACATTGTAATGTTTGGTACTGTATTCATGGGATCTATTCACAATCTTATCTTGGTAATAAATCGGGTTTCTCTTATTGGTTAAAAAAGAAGAAAATTCAGCGAGTTTATAAAGATAAAAACCTTATTTGTGTTTCTAATGCGGTAAAAGACGATTTAATACATGCTATTGGCGTCGATGCACAGCAATTAAAAACAATTTATAACCCATTTAATATTATGGAGATCCAACATAAAGCCTCACAACCTAACCCGTTTGCAGGGAAAGCGTATATTTTGCATGTTGGGCGATTCCATGAAGTTAAACGACAAGATAGATTGATAAATGCTTTCGCTAAAGCCAATATACCTTGTCAACTTATTCTATTAGGAGAAGGTACTCCCGTTATTAAGCAACAATTACAGCAGCAAATTGCCCAACTCAATTTAAATGAAAAAGTCATATTAGCGGGTTTTATCGCCAATCCACTCCCTATCATTCAAGGTGCTAAAGTTGTTGCACTCAGCTCTGACAGTGAAGGATTACCAACCGTACTAATTGAAGCTCTTATCTGTGGAACGCCCATTGTAAGCACTCGTTGCCCTGGTGGCGTAAGTGAAATTATGACAGACGAACTGGCTAACTATCTTTCAGATATGGATGCAGACTCACTCGCAGATAAACTACGTCTCGCTTATTACGCACCACCTCAAATATTGCCATCATCTTATGCAAAATTTGAAATAAACCATATTTTAAAGCAGTATATCGCTTTAATTCCGTAATACACGCCGACTTGTTTTACACACTTTCTCCTACACAGTGTGGTACTATAGGCTTTCGTCCAGATAAGTGAATTTGATAGCATGTTGTTGCGTTTATATCAGGTACTTCTTTACCTTATTCAACCTCTGATTTGGCTACGTCTTTTATTACGCAGCCGCAAAGCACCCGCCTATCGCAAACGGTGGGGTGAGCGCTATGGCTTTTGTCGAGGCAAAGTCGCGCCTCATGGCATTTTATTACACTCCGTTTCAGTGGGTGAAACACTTGCCGCTGTACCTCTTGTTCGTGCATTACGCCACCATTATCCCGATTTACCTATTACCGTCACCACCATGACACCAACAGGCTCAGAGCGTGTACGCTCTGCATTTGGTGACGATGTGTACCATGTCTACCTTCCTTATGATTTACCCGGCTCAGTTAATCGTTTTCTTACAACGGTTGATCCTAAATTGGTGATCATCATGGAAACAGAGCTGTGGCCAAATCTTATCTCACAGCTTTATCGTCGCAAAATCCCATTGATTATTGCTAATGCTCGCTTATCAGAGCGCTCAGCAGCGGGTTATCAAAAACTAGGTAGTTTTGTCAAAACGATGCTGAGAAAAATTACCTTAATTGCTGCCCAAAATCAGGAAGATGGCGAACGTTTTATTGCTTTAGGGCTAAAACGCTCACATCTGCATATTACCGGTAGCTTAAAGTTTGATATCTCGGTCACCCCTGAGCTCGCTGCTAAAGCCGTGGCACTACGTCGTCAGTGGGCAGCACATCGCCCTGTCTGGATAGCCACCAGTACCCATGAAGGGGAAGAGGCGATTGTCTTAGATACCCATAAAAAATTACTGGCACAATTTCCTCAACTGTTGCTGATTTTAGTTCCCCGCCATCCTGAGCGTTTTGCAAAAGCAGAGCAACTTACCCAAGAGGCCGGCTTTAAATATACCCTACGCAGTAGCGATGCTATTCCTGATGCACAAACCCAAGTGGTGATAGGCGATACTATGGGGGAGTTAATGTTGCTATATGGTATTGCTGATCTGGCCTTTGTTGGAGGCAGTTTAGTCGAGCGCGGTGGACATAACCCATTAGAAGCCGCAGCCCATGCCATTCCGGTATTAATGGGGCCTTATACTTTTAATTTTAAAAATATCTGTGCCAAGTTAGACCAAGCAGAAGGGCTAATTACCGTCACTGATAGTGACTCTATGGCGACGGCTATCGCCTCATTACTCAATGATGAAGACTATCGCCGCTATTATGGACACCATGCCGTTGAGGTACTTCATGAGAATCAAGGGGCGTTATTGCGCTTATTAACCTTACTCTCTCCTTATCTGCCACCACGGAGTCACTGATGAGTGAAAATAAACGTCTCTCGGTCGTGATGATCAGTAAAAACGTTGCGGATGTTATTGAAGCATGTTTAGACTCGGTACAATGGGCTGATGAAATTATTGTTTTAGACTCAGGGAGCGACGATGCAACTTGCCAATTGGCCCGTGAAAAAGGGGCTAAAGTATTTAGCAACACCCCATGGCCGGGGTTTGGTAAACAGCGACAATTAGCACAGCAATACGCCACAGGCGATTATATTTTTATGATTGATAGTGATGAGCGTATTACCCCTGAGTTAAAAGCCAGTATTCAAGCCGTGTTACAACAACCTGAATCGGGTGTGGTTTATAATTGTGCTCGCCGTAACCTGTTTATGGGTCGTTTTATGAAACATAGTGGTTGGTATCCCGATAAAGTAACCCGCCTTTATGCTCGTGAACAGTATCAATATAACGATAATTTGGTTCATGAGTCATTAGAAACCCAAGGCGCAACCATTAAAACTTTACCAGGGGATCTGCTGCATCTTACTTGTCGTGATTTAATCGAGTTCCAACAAAAACAGCTAAAATACGCTAAAGCATGGGCACAAGAGCGCAATCAGCAGGGTAAAACTACCCGTTATAGCGCTATTATTAGCCATACGCTGGGGGCGTTTTTTAAAACTTGGTTACTGAGAATGGGTATTTTAGATGGAAAACAGGGATTAATATTGGCATTTGTTAATGCACAGTATACCTTTAATAAATACGCCTCATTATGGGAACTTAGCCGGAAAAACCGTGAATATGAAAAATAAAGCTATCTACCCTGGAACCTTTGATCCCATCACCTATGGGCATATTGATATTCTCACTCGTGCTGCGGGTATGTTTGACACGGTGTTATTAGCTATTGCCGCCAGCGCCCGTAAAAACCCTATGTTTAGTTTAGAAGAGCGTGTCGCTTTAGCAAAAGAAGTCACCCAACACCTGCCGAATGTGGAAGTTGTCGGCTTTTGTGAGTTAATGGCGAATTTTGCTAAAAAACAGCAAGCGACCATTTTGATCCGTGGCGTACGCTCGGTTTCTGATTTTGAATATGAGTGGCAACTGGCGAATATGAACCGTCATTTTGCTCCAGATCTCGATAGTGTCTTTTTGTTGCCTTCACAAAATCTCTCTTTTGTTTCTTCTTCACTGATCAAAGATGTGGCACGTCATGACGGCGATGTATCGACTTTTTTACCTGAAGTGGTTGCTACAGCAATGCTACAAAAACTCGGTAAGCGTTAATCGGTTATTTCACCATGTTGGCAATGTCGGCAAAAGAAAGTGCTACGTTGCCCCTGCTTAATACTTTCAATAGTATGACCACAAATTAAGCACGCTTTATCTTTGCGCCCGTAGACAAATAGCTCTTGGGCAAAATAACCTGGTTTACCATCAGATTGTAGAAAATCTTTTAAGGTGGTTCCCCCTTGCTCTATCGAGCGAGTTAATACCGCTTTAATGGCATTAACCAATACGTCACACTCTTGCTCGGTTAAGCTACTGGCTTTTCTATCTGGCATGATCCCTGATGAAAAGAGTGCTTCATTCGCATAAATATTGCCGACACCCACCACCAGTTTGTTATCCATTAGCCATGGTTTGATGGCGATTTTTTTATTTTTGCTTTGTTGATATAAATATTGCGCGTTAAATTGCGCCGAAAGCGGCTCTGGCCCTAAATGGGCTAATACGGAGCTGGTGGCTAAATCTTCACACCATAGCCATGCACCGAAACGACGCGGATCGGTATAGCGTAGTACCTTGCCATCACGAAACACTAAATCAATATGATCGTGTTTCTCTTCAGGCTGCTCTTCTGGCAAGATACGTACACTGCCGGACATGCCTAAATGAACAATGATCCACCCTTGATTTAATTCAATTAACAGATATTTAGCGCGCCGTTTAACACTTAAAATCGGTTCATCCAGCAAGGTTTTGATTTTTTCAGAAACAGGCCAACGTAATTTACTGTTACGCACTATCGCGTAGTGCAAGATATTGCCCACTAAATGAGGCTCAATACCTCGGCGACTGGTTTCAACTTCTGGTAATTCTGGCACAAGTCACTCCATTATTGTCACTTGAGAAATACAGCGATAACATCATTTTTATTGTATGATGAGCCATTCATCCCCACAAACCGCTAGAGCAATATAACATAAAGGACAGTGGCAGCTTATTATGATGTTGTTTAAAGACGATAGTAAAAAATCTTTATGGAATTTATCCATTATTGGACTTTACATTATATTGATCTACTTACCCGATATCACTCGCTATAAAAATATAGTGATGGGGCTAATTGGTGCAACGGCACTTTGGTACCTGGTGCGTGATTTTCGCACTATTGGTCAGATTTTTAAAAATAATCTCGCCTATGCGCTGTTTTTCTTATTGCTCGCCATTGGCTATTCAGTGGTGATTTCCGTAGAGCCAGCACTGAGTCTAAAAGAGATTAATAAGCCGATTTTAAATGGCTTACTGCTCTTTGCTATTGCGTTTCCCATTGTATTGTATAAAGAAACACCTACGGCAATTGCAAAGATGGTGATGGTGTCATTCGCCATGGGGTTATTGGTGATTATGGCAAAGGAGTTGGTGCAGTATTATTTGGAATATCAGCAAAATCTTTTGCCTTTTACAACAAAAAGTCAATTAGCGCATAGAGAAATCTCTTATGCACTACTATTTTTCTTTCCTATTATACTGGCCTTATGGGCATTGAAAAAAAATCATTCGATAATTAATTGGCTTTTATTAAGTGTGGTTAGCCTATTATTTTTATTTGCAATTTTAGGCACATTAGCGCGCGGGGCTTGGGTCGCATTAGCGATTAGTACATTACTTATCTTAATCATTAATCGCCAGTGGATATTTACTTTACTCAGCATGGGTATCTGCGTTGCGCTCTTTTTCGGTGTAACACAATTACCTAATAACCAATTTATTAACGCCAAACTTAAACATAAACTATCGCAAACCAATAGCGGACTAAGATTTGATGGTGGTACCCAAGGCTCAGCCTTAGATTTAATCTTAGAACAACCTATTAAAGGCTATGGTTATGGTAATCAGCTTTACCATAATGTTTATAATCAGCAAGTAAAACAGCATAAAAACTGGGTCTTTAAAAAATCCATTGGCCCCCATAATGTATTTTTAGCTTTCTGGTTTGCCGGCGGTATTTTGGGGTTAATAAGTCTACTCTATTTCTGCGCGTCTTTTATCGCTCAAGGTATTCAATTGATCCGCAAAAATCAGGGGATTATTCGCCAAGCAGCGCTGGTGTTATTAATATCGTTTTTAGGGGTTTATGTACTACGTGGATTATTTGAAAATGCCTATATTAATCAAGTGGGTATTTTATTAGGGTTAATGTTAGCATTGCGCTATTCATTATTAAACCAGCCTTTAGATACACCGAAAAAAGAAGACAAATCCGTTAGCTAATCAGTTTATTGATGGTATGTAAAATCGTCTCTGCCCGTTTATCCCAGTTGTAATAATTTTCAACTAATGAGCGGGCGTGATTGATTTTCTCACTGGTACGTTGTGGCTCTTCTCTTAGTAATTTAATTTGTTGGGCAAAACTCTGCGCATCACCACTATCAGCAAAACTCACCGCTTTTTCATCCACCACATCACGAATTGATGGAAAATCTGAAATAACCACCGGTTTTCTCATCGCCATATATTCAAACAGTTTTAACGGAGAGGTGTAGCGACTACCAATACTGGTTAAGGTTAAAGGCAGCACACAAATATCATGTTGAGCAATCGCCTGAAAGCGTTGTTTAGGATCGATAAAACCAAGAAAGTTAACTTTCTCTTTTACATCCATCTCCTTAGCAAGCAATTGTAGCCCTTTAATTTGCTCAGCCGTTCCACCAGCAATATTCAGTCTAGCGTTATCCAGATATTTCATCGCTCGCATCATGGTGGGGATCCCTTTCCATTTATGCAAACTACCTAGATAAAGTACCTCTGTTACATTATTGGTCGTAGCGGTTATATCTCTATGGCTATCTTTGTTGCTATCTGCGGCATATAAATCCACCCCATCGGGTACAATAGTAATAGGCGTGGTTACTTGATATTGCGAAATAATATCGTCCCTTAACAGCGAGGTCAGCACAAATACTGCCGTTGCGCGACTGTATACTAACTTCTCCATTTTTAGCAGTTTATGGTATTTCAGGCGATTTTTTTTCGTTTCAAAAGAGTGCGACTCTGCAAAAGATTGCGCAAAAATCTCATGGCTTTCGAAAAAAAGCGGAATATCTGCATGGTTCTCAGCCAGATAGCAGGCCAGTTTTAAATTACGCGTAAATAGTGCATCAACAGGGTGTTGTTTTAACCAACGTGCAATTTGTAATGAAAATAGCTTTTGCGAATTAAAGGGAAAATACCATTTACGTCTGATATCTCTTAGCGCAATTAACCGCGCATTGCTATGAATATCACGCCCGAGAATATCGCTATCTCGATACTGTCCTTTGGGGGTGACTAGCGTCACTTGTGCACCGGCACGGGCAAACGCATCAACGTTTTGCAATATTTGCAATGAAGCCACACGCAAATCGGGAACGGGATAAGGATCAAGATAGGCGATTTTCATCATTCTGTTTTTAATGCCTGTAGTAATCGTTGTGCTGAATGTTGCCAAGTATAGTGAGAAGCAATGCGTTGGCGTGCATTTTCACCCATCGCTTTACCTCTATCCGGCAATGCCCGAAGATGGTTGATGGCTTTCACCATCGCGGTTACATCACCTGGGGTTACCAATAATCCTGCACTTTGCTCATTGCCTACCACCTCAGGAATACCGCCGATATAGCTGGCAATCACCGGTTTTCCACATGCCATTGCTTCTGCAATGGTGATCCCAAATGCTTCATCGCCGATACTCGGAAAAACTCCCGCGTCACAAGCGGCATAAAACTCAGGTAACATTGCGTGCTCAACGGGTTGATGAAAAATAACTTGTTCAGCAACACCTTTTACCATCGCTTTATTTTTTAATTGTTCCAGCGCATCACCCGCGCCGATGATCAGCAACTTAACGTCTTCATCTCGCAATTGGGCTATTGCATCAATAGCAACACTTAAGCCTTTCCAACCGACTACACGCCCCGCAAATGCCAATAAAAACGTAGGATCACTCACCCCAAGCTGTTGGCGCAAAGATGTTGTCATAGGCTTAAACTTTGCCATATCAACACCATTATAGATAACCGCAGGAAATTGTTTAAAATGTTGCTGAATTTGCCAAGCATTAAAATGGCTACACGCAACCCAGGCAGAGATTTTTTTCGCCAGTTTACGATCGCCTTTAAAAAAGCTGGTGCCACCACTCATATAACAAAAACGTGTCGAGCAAGATTTGGGCATCATTGCAGGCCAAAAGAAATCAAACGGCTTAGTTAAAATAACCCAATCAAAATTTTGTCGAATAACATCTTGTTTAGCATAGCGAGCAAAACTATAACGTTCAACAATACGACGAAAACGACCACCGAGATCGATAACTTTCTCTCTTGGTGTATAAGGATAGGTATGAATATGAATTTGTCGGCCTGCTAGTTCATGCCTGACATCACCATTGCCCCCATAAAGATGTACCTCATGTCCCGCATCATGTAACTGTTTGGCAAGCTCCCATACTGCGGTTTGGATCCCACCATAAGACATTGTGATTGTGACATCAATTAAGCCAATCTTCATGAGTTACTGTTTCACCTTTATTCCATTTAAAATATCGCTAACGGCATGCCAAACATTGGCGACAGAAATATCAGACATACTATCTTCACGACTTGCATCGGCTAACGCAATAGGATGTTGGATAATATGACAACATGAATGTTGTAATGGCGCTAAATAACATCCGGGATGATAGCTGTGATACATAGCTACCATCGGAATACCTAACGCGCCAGCTAAATGCGTCGGTCCTGTATCAACCCCGATATAGAGCGACAAATGCGCCATAATGGCAGCATTTTCGCGCATAGAAACTTGCCCTGCTAATGCCAAACAATGCTCAGTACCTATTTTTTTCGCCAGTTCAATGGCGACTTGTTGGCTCTCTTTCCCACCTAATAACAGAAAATAGGCCTGCTCGTCATGAGTCATTATCTGTTTGGCTAACTGCAAAAAGTGTTCTATAGGCCAATCTCGGTAAGCTTTGGCAGGAAAACTTTGTAATTGTAAGCCAATAATGTGCTTATTAATTAATGCATTACTCTCTATAAACTGTTGGGCAAATTGCTTTTCTTCTGAACTAATAGAGTAGCGTAATTGCCAATTGGTTGGGTAAATTCCTAACGCATTAATTAATAAAGCACGCTCTTTTTGTGCCACCATTAACTCTTTAGGGTAAGCCACCCATGTTATGTCTGATTGCTTTTGGTTATTTTCAGCAAAAGCCACTACATGTTGTGATTGACGGCGGGCATACTGCACTAATGAATGATCATTTCCATATACCAAAGCTAAATCATAAGGTTTATGGGGTAACCATCCTCGCCAACGGGCGCGCTTTTTCGAGAAAGGCTTAACACTAAACATATCAGGATTGTGCTGCAAGATGCAGGCACTGCGTTTATGCGCCAATACATGAATACAGGCATTCGGCCAACGCTCTTTTAGTGCGTGGATCACCGGCGTGATCAGTAACGTATCACCAAAACGCGCAATTGCTATAACCAATATGTTTTTTGGATCCATACACTTTTTATTTAGTTTAAATGATACATTTACTTTCCAGACTATACACTAAAAAGCATTACAAATATTCATAAACAGAATGAAAATATAACATCAGATACAGGATAATTAGCCCTTAGCGACTTTATAGGATATCAATTATCGTGATTTATCTTTAAGGCTAATGGCGTTAATAAATATTTTTTCCATTTTATCTAGCATGTTATCTAAACCAAACTGAGCTTTGGCATGGGCTAATGACGCTTGCCCCATTTGTTGACGTAACTCATCAGAGGCCATTAATTTAGCAAGGTAATTGATTAGGGTTTCTTGTACTTGAGGTGCCAATGTAAAACCAGTTTTACCATCAATCACCGCTTCACTAATTGCACCTACTGTGGTTGATACCACCGGTAATCCGCAAGCCATCGCTTGCATAATACCTTGTGGCACCCCTTCGTTACCAAAAGAGGGTAAGGCAAATAAATCCATTGCATTTAAGCAATCCGGTACATCATTGCGGTTGCCTAAGAAAAAGACGCTCTCTTCTAACCCTGCAAGTTTAACCATTGGTTGTAAATTTTTACGTTGTGGGCCATCTCCGACGAGAAGTAGTTGCCAGTCAGGAAATTGCAGATGCAATGTTTTCCATGCTTCTATTAGGTATTTATGTCCTTTCCATACCCGCATTGTTGCCACAATCCCTAATGTAGGTTTATTAGGCACACCTATTTTTTCTCGTGCTTGCTGTTTATTTTGTGGCGAGAATTTTTCTAAATCGATCCCCGTAGGAACTGAGGTCATTTGACTGAGCGGAAAACGATTATATTGATGTAAGGTTTGGCGTAATTTTTCACCGGTAGTGACAATATGGGCACTTGAAGACAGGTAGAGCCAACGCGTGGGCAGTGAACGAGATACATCGGTAGATACATGGCGAGTACGTACTATGGCAGGAGAGTGGCGTAATGAAGCACAAGATAGCGCAACTAACCAAGCATCTGTCGAGCTATGGGTATTAATCACATCAAATTGCTGACGATGGACTTTTAACCAATTACGCAATGCCATCAGTGCAGATCCGCGTTTTTTTTCAATCGGTAATGTGACAACCTCAATACCATAGTCAGGGGCTGCTTTGGCAATTTTTGAGTTTGGACAGCAAACCAGTGTCACATGGTGCCCTCTTTGCACCATGCCTTGAGATTCTGTCAAAATGCGGATTTCTTGACCACCCCAACCACAAGACGACTCTGTATGTAAGATAGATAACACCGATTTACTCATCTGCAACTATTCACTCGATAGATAAAAAGGGCACTAGTATAACGAAAGAGTCAATAAAGATCATAATAGCTTTACTTTGTTATACTTAGCGCAAGCCAGATAACAAAAAACCCGACGCTAAGGTCGGGTTTTTTTTCAGAGAACTAAAATTATTTAATTTTAGCTTCTTTATAAGTCACATGCTGACGAACAACTGGATCGAATTTTTTCATTTCCAGTTTTTCTGGCATAGTGCGTTTGTTCTTCGTAGTGGTATAGAAGTGACCTGTACCAGCAGAAGAAACGAGTTTAATTTTCTCGCGAATACCTTTAGCCATTTTTCAGCTCCTTAGTACTTCTCACCACGGGCACGTAAATCTGCTAATACAGATTCGATGCCTTTCTTATCGATCACACGCATACCTTTAGCAGATACACGCAGAGTTACGAAACGTTTCTCAGACTCAACCCAGAAACGGTGAGAGTGCAGGTTTGGCAGAAAACGGCGTTTAGTCGCGTTTAATGCGTGAGAGCGGTTGTTTCCACTCACAGGACGCTTGCCGGTAACTTGGCAGACTCGGGACATGTCTATTCTCCAAAAATCTAATCAGCTCGAGCTTTAGTATCAGGTTTGGCCGCCTCGTCAGGCTTTGGAGCCCATCTCAGCAACTTTTAACGATTGAAAAACTGTGTAAACACCTCAGAAAAAACTTGCTGAGATAGGCTCTTCTCGCCAAACCCAAGATCCTCAAAGGTGGCGTAGTATACGCCCAATGGCCTCAACGCTCAAGACCCGTACAATAAAGATTGTCAATAATTTTAAAAAATATTGGCTATAACCAACCTCGTTCAGCAAAAGAAACACAGTTATCATGCCCTACCACAAGGTGATCAAGCACTTTTATACCGACTAATTGACAAGCTGTAAAAATTTTTTCTGTTATTTGCTTATCGGCAAGACTTGGTTCAGACAAACCTGAAGGATGGTTATGGGCTAAAATAATCGATGCTGCGTTCTTTTTAATCGACTGGCGAATAATTTCTCTGGGGTGAACTTCAACACGATCCACCGTTCCTTTAAACATTTCCTCACAATCGATCATTTGGTTTTGGTTATCTAAAAATAGCACGACAAATACTTCTCTATCACGCCAATTAAGTCGTTTTTGCAAATAACTTTTGGTTTCTGCGGATGAGGAGAGGATATTTTTATGCATAAACTTTGTTTTAATAAAGCGTTGAGCCATCTCATTAATGGCTTGTAATTGGGTAAATTTACCCACGCCTATCCCCTTAAAACAGCCTAATGTTTCATAATCCGCATTGATCACATGATAGAGAGAACCACACTTTCTAAGTAAAAAGTCTGCTAATTCTAATACCGATTTTTCATAGGTGCCTGTACGTAAAAAAATGGCCAATAACTCTGCATCCGTTAACGATTCTACACCATGCAACAGCAGTTTTTCTCTCGGTAAGAGTGTCTCTATGGTTGCGTTTTCCATTCTTTGTGCTCTCCCTTTTCGCCAAGCATTTAAACATCAATACGTTATAATTGGCCTATCTTGTTATTTTATATTTCAATTATTTAATTTTATCTTTCATGCAATATTTATCACAAAACAACTGTTGTTATATACAGTTAATTTACTATAAACTGTACAAGTTGAATGAAAAAGCCACAGATAAAATTTGTGCGAGGTAATACACAATAATTTATTTTATAAAACATCGTATTACATAGAATGCCTAACTCTGGCTTAGCTTGTGGTAAAATTATGGACATTTATTTATGCAATTAGGCATTTCATCATGACTACACTTCACGACAAAAAGATTATTCTGGGTATCAGTGGTGGTATTGCGGCCTATAAAGCGCCTGAGCTAGTCCGTCGTTTACGTGATAAAGGCGCTATTGTGCGCGTCGTTATGACGCCTGCAGCACATGCCTTTGTCACCCCGTTATCGCTACAAGCGGTATCAGGCTTCCCTGTTGCGGATGATTTGCTTGATCCTGCCGCAGAAGCCGCAATGGGACATATCGAACTAGGAAAATGGGCTGATCTGATTTTATTAGCCCCTGCTACCGCGGATTTGATTGCTCGTTTACGCATGGGGATGGCAAACGATCTGTTAACCACACTCTGTTTAGCCAGTGCAGCACCTATTGCGATTGCCCCAGCGATGAATCAACAAATGTATCGTGCGGCGATTACACAAGAAAATTTAACGGCTTTGGCACAACGAGGTTGTCTTATCTGGGGGCCTGACTCTGGTAGCCAAGCCTGTGGTGATGTAGGACCCGGTAGAATGTTAGATCCTCTTGAATTGGTGGCATTAGCTGAGCAACAATTTGCGACTCAACACGATTTTAAAGGTAAAAAAATCACCATTACCGCAGGCCCAACACGTGAAGCCTTAGATCCAGTACGCTTTATCAGCAACCATAGCTCAGGAAAAATGGGCTTTGCTATTGCGCAAGCGGCCGCTCAACGGGGGGCAGAAGTAACACTCATTGCCGGCCCTGTCACATTGCCGACACCTGCTTGTGTTAAACGTATCGACGTCGAAAGTGCCCAAGAGATGTATCAACAAGTGATGGATATTGCGCCATCCCAAGATATTTTTATTGGTTGTGCTGCCGTTGCCGATTATCGAGCCAAACAGGTTGCCCCTGAAAAAATTAAAAAACAAGGTGATGAAGTAACGATAACTATGATAAAAAACCCCGATATTGTTGCCAGTGTCGGAAAAATGGTTGAGCATCGCCCATTTGTTGTCGGATTTGCAGCCGAAACCCAGAATGTGGAAGAATATGCCCGCCGTAAACGAGAACAAAAACAACTCGATTTAATCTGTGCTAATGATGTATCACTAAAAGATGCTGGTTTTAATAGTGATAACAACGCATTACACCTTATCTGGGCAAATGGAGAAACGCGTTTACCGCATAGTAGTAAAACGCAACTGAGTCATCGCCTACTTGACGAGATAGCCAAACATTATGATGAAAAAAATTGACGTTAAAATCCTTGATCCACGAATTGGACAAGAGTATCCACTCCCTGCGTATGCAACAACAGGCTCTGCTGGTTTAGATTTACGTGCTTGCCTTGATGCTCCACTGGTATTAGCACCAGGACAAACTGAGCTGTTACCTACAGGTCTTGCTGTACATATTGCTGATGAAGGGTTAGCGGCAATGGTGCTTCCTCGCTCAGGCCTCGGTCATAAACATGGGGTGGTACTCGGTAACTTAGTAGGATTAATTGACTCTGATTATCAAGGTCAACTGATGGTATCGGTATGGAATCGTGGTCAACAAGCGTTCACTATTGAACCCGGCGAACGTATTGCCCAGATGGTTATCGTACCTGTTGTTCAAGCAGAATTTAATATTGTAGAAGATTTTACGGCAACAGAGCGTGGTACAGGCGGTTTTGGACACTCTGGTCGCCAATAAGCACGACGTCTTGCATTTATTTTAATATCAATGACGATATCACTCCCTTTGCACTAACACTTTTATTTAGTGCAAAGGTTTACTGATTTGTTTTGCTTTTAGCAGGGGCCTTATCAGTCATGGCAGAAGAAAAAGAAACCAAAAAGAAACGCAGAAATAGACGGGATGAAATACTACAATCACTCGCTCAAATGTTGGAGTCTAGTGATGGTAGTCAACGTATTACTACAGCCAAATTAGCGGCTACCGTTGGGGTATCTGAAGCAGCACTTTATCGACATTTCCCCAGTAAAACAAAGATGTTTGATAGCCTAATTGAGTTTATCGAAGATAGCTTAGTTTCGCGTATCAACTTGATTTTAAAAGATGAGAAAGAAACTATCGCGCGCATTCGCCTTATTCTTATCTTGATCCTTGGCTTTGCAGAGAAAAACCCTGGGCTATCTCGCATTCTTACCGGACACGCATTAATGTTTGAGCAAGATAGATTACAAGGGCGTATTAACCAATTGTATGAGCGAATTGAAGTACAACTTCGCCAAGTGATTAAAGAGCGTAAAATTCGCGAAGGAAGTGCCTTTTTACATGATGAAGCATTACTCGCTTCACAACTGCTTGCGTTTTGTGAAGGTATGCTAGCACGTTTTGTACGTACTGAATTTCGTTATCATCCTACACAAGAATTTGAAGCACGTTGGCCATTAATTCAGGCGCAATTACAGTGAGCAAGTAACAATGAAAGAGTGGACTCGTGACTTAACTCAATAATTTGAAAATGACATATATGCCGTTTTTTTCTTATTTGTGTTAACATGCGCTCTATTGATATCAGAGTATCTAAATAGATTTACTGGGAATGGCACTAAGCGATCCCCAATCTGTGACAGTGGCAACGCGCCTTGTCCCTACTGTAAAAGTCCTTTTTATCTTTCAATATCTGTGATAATTATCGCAGAAAATTCATTGTACTACTCACCCCGCCCATTATTGGGCGAGGGCTTTTTTTTACAGCTATTGAGCGATTTTATTGTATTTTTGCTTTTTTAATTAATGCCATAACGTTCACGATAGGCTTTTACTGCTGGCAAATGTGCCGATAATGTCTCACTTTCAGTTAAGTAGCTAATTAAATCATCCAAAGTAATAATTGAATAAACTTGGCATTGATAATCGCGCTCTAATTCTTGTATTGCAGAAAGCGAACCACGCCCTTTTTCTTGTCTATCTAAACTAAGCAATACCCCTGACAGCGTCGCATCATGTTGTTTGATTATTTCCATCGATTCACGAATAGCCGTTCCAGCGGTAATAACATCATCAACAATCACCACATTCCCTGTTAATGGACTGCCGACTAATGTCCCTCCTTCACCATGATCTTTAGCTTCTTTACGATTAAAGCAGTAAGGAACATCCATATCATGATGTTCAACTAAGGCCACTGCGGTCGTTGTCGCGATGGGAATACCTTTATAAGCCGGTCCAAACAGCACATCACAAGGCACATGATTATCTATTAATGTTTGTGCATAAAACTGTCCCAATAAAGCCAAGTCACGCCCAGTATTAAATAAACCTGCATTAAAAAAATAAGGACTAACACGACCTGATTTCAGCGTAAACTCACCAAATTTTAATACATTTTTTGCTAATGCAAGTTCGATAAAGTGGCGCTGGTAGGCTTTCATTTTTTTCTCCTATTAAGATTGCTTAATGACAGATTTTAGACATAAAAAAAGCGACTTTTCAGTCGCCTTAAAAAATAGAATTTATTGCTTCAGCGCCTCTTTTTGCGCTTCAAATATCTTTTCTAATCCCCCTTTCGCAAGGGCGAGTAAAGCAAGTAACTCTTCATGACTAAATGGTGCACCTTCTGCCGTACCCTGTACTTCAATCATACGGCCATCATCGATCATCACCACATTCATATCCGTTTCGGCTGCGGAATCTTCAACATATTCCAAATCGCATAATGGTTGACCATCAACGATACCCACAGAAACAGCGGCTACCATTGATTTAAGAGGGCTCTTTTTCAGCTTACCTTCTGCAACCATTTTATTTAAAGCATCCACTAACGCGACACAAGCACCAGAAATAGAGGCGGTGCGAGTACCCCCATCGGCTTGAATAACATCACAATCAACCGTGATAGTAAATTCACCCAAGGCCTTTAAATCCACAGCGGCACGTAGTGAGCGAGCGATTAAACGTTGGATTTCCATTGTGCGGCCAGTTTGTTTACCGCGAGCGGCTTCACGAGCATTACGACTGTTAGTGGCGCGAGGAAGCATGCCATATTCTGCTGTCACCCAGCCTTGCCCTTGTCCTTTAAGAAAACGAGGTACACCCTCTTCTACAGTGGCATTACACAAGACTTTGGTATCACCAAATTCAACTAATACAGAACCTTCAGCATGTTTTGTATAGTGACGAGTAATGGTAATCGGACGTACTTGGTCTGCTTGTCTGTCTGCTGGACGCATGGTGTTATCTCCGCTTTCTCTGACATATTGGGGGCGCATTATACGACCTAAAACGGCTTATGCCTATCCTTGTGTTGATACCTAGGGTTATAATCGTTACATCATTTACAATATTGAGACCCTATTATGATCCGTAGTATGACCGCTTTCGCTCGTCGAGATATCAAAAAAGAGTGGGGTAGCGCCGCATGGGAACTGCGTTCCGTTAATCAACGTTACCTTGAAACATATATCCGTTTACCTGAGCAATTACGTAGTTTAGAGCCTGTTATTCGTGAACGTCTACGTAATCGCTTAACACGCGGTAAAATAGAATGTAACTTGCGTTTTGAACTCAATGCTCACTCACAAGGTGAACTGACTTTGGATGAAAATTTAGCAAGGCAACTGATTGTTTCTGCTAACTGGGTAAAAAGCCAAAGTCATGAAGGTACTATCAGCCCATTTGATATTTTACGTTGGCCTGGGGTTATCTCAGCCCAAGAGCAAGATTTAGATGCCATTGGTAGCGAACTATTAGCAGAGCTTGATGTAGCTATCGATGCCTTTATTGCAAGTCGAGAAGCTGAAGGCCAAGCACTCAAAACGCTGATTGAGCAACGTTTAGATGCCGTAAGTGCTGAGGTCGTAAAAGTAAGAGCACAGATGCCAGAAATTCTCCAATGGCAACGTGAGCGCTTAACCAGCAAATTAGAAGAAGCACAAGTTCAAGTCGATAATAATCGTTTAGAGCAAGAATTAGTGATGTTAGCGCAACGCTTAGATGTCGCTGAAGAGCTTGATAGATTAGATGCCCACGTTAAAGAAACACGCAAAATTCTCAGTAAAAAAGAGGCTGTCGGTCGTCGCCTTGATTTTATGATGCAGGAGTTTAATCGTGAATCCAATACACTAGCATCCAAATCAATTAATACGGATGTCACCAATTCCGCTATTGAATTAAAAGTATTAATTGAACAGATGCGTGAGCAGATCCAGAATATTGAGTAAATTATCGCTTATATTTATTCAGTCTCACGACATCACCCAACATAGTAAGCCAGTATAAATGCTGGCTTTTTAAGTTACTTAAGTCATATTTTGATATCACTAAATAAAAGCGCAAGAGAATTTGGACGAGTTTAAAAAGCTTGTTTGGTTATACCTTAGCGCTGTAATCCCTCACCCAATATAAACTACATCAACAAATAGTTATCTCTGATCACTGAGTACAATTGCATATTTATTATTTAAAATGTACACTTAAGATGTACATTATAGGAGAAATATTATGCGTACATATACCTCGACACAAGCCCGAGCCAATATTTCAGAAGTATTAGATATTGCGACCCACGGTGAACCTGTTGAAATCACCCGCAGAGACGGTTGTTCAGCGGTTGTTATCAGTAAAACTGAATTTGAGTCATACCAGAATGCTAAGCTAGATGCAGAGTTTGATATGATGATGCAACGTCATGGACATACCGTAGAGGCACTGACAAATCGATGATATGGGTTAGCGCACAGGAAGTTATCGCTTTCCATGATCGTATATTACAACGTTTCCCAGGTGTGGCCGGTATGTCCGATCCTGGCAGAGCGGAAGCTCTTATTTACCGGGTGCAAAACCGTAAACATTATGAAGGCATTACAGATGTGTTTGAACTGGCAGCAACTTATTGGGTCGCTATCGCTCGAGGGCGCATATTTAATGACGGTAATAAACGTACCGCATTTTTTGTGACCATGACATTTCTCTATCGTAATGGCATCAGGATCCGCGATACCGACAATACGCTGGAAAACTTAACAGTGGAAGCGGCTACAGGTGAGAAAACCGTCGACCAGTTAGCAAAACATCTACAAAACTTGGTAGAGAAAACTAACTAAAATAGTTTTCATTAGCAAAATAAAGGCTCCTTTCAATATTTCATACCAAATATGACAAGGTGGCACAGCCCACTTCCCCTAAAATGAGATAGCTATAATTAGTTTTACCGCATTAAGGACAGCTAACAACTTTACCTCTCAATACCTCCCAATCCCAGTCCACTGAAAACTTAATTTTTACAATGTACACATTCAGCAAAAAAGCCTCTCCAGCACTGATTTCTGAAGTAACATGATTTTACGACGCAACTGGGTGAAAATGAAACTATAATTTCCTTATTCAATTAAAAATGAAAGTATTATTTCACTTTAATCTATTTGAGAATATCGAACAGTCACTTTACTCAAAGCCAAAAGTGAAGCTATACTTTCACTAACTGAAGATTTAAGAAAATATAGTTTCACTATGAATACCATCGAATCAACAACAAAGCGCACTGCTGTCGTTTTTCCAAAACATAAAAAGGTGTTAAGCATTTTGGGCGAGAACTTAACTCTAGCAATGAAGCGACGTGGTATTACCCAAGAAATGATGCATAATCGAACAGGATTGTCTAAACCAACGCTACGAAAAATCCTAAAAGGCGATCCTTCCGTTTCGCTTGGTCACTATGTCAACGTATTAGCCTCCTTAGGCCTCTTAGAAGACTTAACCAAAGTCGCCTTTGATGACGAATTGGGAAGAAAGCTGCAAGACATCCAATTGCTGAAAAAAAAATAAGGGTATCGCATTATGGAAATCTACGTTTATGCTGATTGGACTGAATCAACTGACCCTGTATTAGTTGGTACATTACGATCATCAGAAATTAGAGGCAAAGAACATTTCAGCTTTAGTTATGACAAAACATGGTTAACCTCCGATTATGTCCGCCAGATTGACCCTTCTTTAAAACTATTCGTTGGCGAGCAACATGCGCAGGACGATAAGAATTTCAAAATATTTCTCGACTCATGCCCTGATCGTTGGGGTCGACTATTAATGCAACGCAGAGAAGCGGTGGTGGCTAGGCAAGAAAAACGGCGAGCAAAAAGCCTATATGAGACGGATTACTTACTAGGCGTTCACGATTCATTTCGCATGGGAGCACTGCGCTTTCGTACATCTCCAAATGGTCCATTTTTAGATGATAACCATGAGCTTGCAGCACCCACAATAACCAGTTTACCCGAGCTACAACATGCCGCCAATAAAATCGAAGAAACTCCGGATTTAGATAATCCAGATTATCTGAAGTGGCTCAATATGTTGATCTCACCGGGATCATCACTAGGCGGAGCCAGACCAAAGGCATCAATAAGAAATCACGACGATAGTTTGTGGTTAGCTAAGTTCCCTAGCCGTCACGATGATTACGATATTGGCTTATGGGAGTTCATTGTTTATCAAATGGCTATTGAATCTGGGATCGAAATGGCTGAATCAAAAGCTGAGGCTATTGGCAAACATCATATTTTTTTAACAAAAAGATTCGACCGTACCAAAACAGGAAAGCGACTACACTTCAGTTCAGCGATGACTCAACTAGAGTACTTTGATGGTCAGGATAATGGCGCAAGTTACTTAGAGCTGGCTGAGTTTCTGATCCAAAACGGCTCGAATACTCAGTCAGATCTTGAACAACTTTGGACTAGAATACTGTTTAATATCATGGTATCTAATTGTGATGATCATCTTAGAAATCACGGATTCATTCTAGAGCCTACTGGTTGGCGACTATCTCCCGCCTACGATATTAACCCTATGTTATACGCCTATGGTCTACACCTTAATATTGATGACGTCAGCAATGCGCTTTCTACCGACTTGGCATTTGACGTCGCAGAGTATTTTCACGTTACCAAAAGTAAAGCGAAGTCCATATACCAAAGATTGTTCAAAGCAGTTTCACAATGGGAAAGCCTTGCCCAACAAGCGGGTATCTGCAAAGAAGAAAGAGAATTATTGAGGGACTGCTTTCGACTCGACTAGAACGCCATCGCACTTTTATGCGCATAAAGTGTGAAAGGTAAATTGATTACTGAACCATTCTTTTTACTAAACGGAGAAATACAGCGGCCAGAGATCTACACAAAGTTACTTTATAGGTAACAATTGATAGGGTTACTTCACGACACTCAGGCCTATTATTTTTTGGATACCAGAGTATTCATATTGCGCTTATTTCTATAAACATGGACATAAAATAAAGGATCCTTTCAATATTTCATACCAAATATGACAAGGTAGTAACATATTGAATTTTCGCTGATTAACATTGCGACGGATCACTCACCAATGCGAAGATAGCATTTATCATTCCGTTTAAAAGCAAATCTGTAACGCTATCATTTAGCTAGAGCTTGTCTAATAAACCCTTTATTTTTCGCCAACAACTGTGTTGCTTGTTGTGCATTTACGCCGGCTAAAATCATCAAAATCGCTGTTTTACAATGACGTTGGCATTGTGCTAGTGCGTGTTCAGCAGTAGCTCGATCACACTCTGTTGCTTGCATCACAATACGAATTTGGCGCTCAATTAATTTGGCATTAGTGGCTTCAACATCCACCATTAAATTACCAAACACTTTACCCATCTTTATCATGGCACCTGTGGTTATCATATTTAATATCAGTTTTTGTGCCGTGCCTGCTTTCATACGTGATGAGCCAGTTACCACTTCAGGCCCCACAATCGGCGTAATAGCAATATCGGCACGTTGCGCTATGGGACTATCAGGATTACAGCTAATTGCCCCGGTCACCGCACCTAGTGAGCGTGCATATTCTAATGCGCCAATCACATAAGGCGTTCGACCACTGGCTGCAATCCCAACTAGTACATCCTTAGCATTAAAATTAAGCTGGCGTAAATCCTCTGCCCCCAATTGGACATTATCTTCTGCATTTTCAACCGCTTGTAAAATGGCTTTGTGTCCCCCGGCAATTAAGCCAATCACCATATCATGGGGGGTTCCATAGGTTGGAGGACATTCACTGGCATCTAAAATTCCCAAACGACCAGAAGTACCTGCACCGCAATAAATTAATCGACCACCTTGAGAAAATGCTGTTACGACCTTATCCACCAGCCGTGCAATATGGGGTAATGTGGCTTCAACCGCAAAAGGCACTTTTTTATCTTCATTATTAATGACTTTTAGCATTTCAAGTGTTGAAAGTGTATCAATATGTTCGCTGTGATGATTGCGACTTTCCGTGACAAGATTGCTAAGGTCAATAGCCATTATTACTCTCCAAATATTATTAATTATTTGATTAAGACAAAGAAATTAACTGCTTTTATACCACTATTATTGGTAATATTTTCAAAATCATTATAAACGGTACTCTACATGACATTTATTAAATCTATTTCGACCTTTATCAGTCTAATAACACTTTTTTGCTCATTTTCTTTACACGCTAATTTCGAAGAGCAAGATAAAAAATTATTTGAAGATACCCGCAAAGAAGCACTAAACCATAATGCACTCGCTCAATATCAGTTAGCCGAAATGTATTTACTGGGGGATGGCGTAGAAAAAAACCTGCTAAATGCACAGCTGTGGGCAAATGAAGCAATAAAAAGTGGCTATGCCGATGCCTATGCGCTCCTTGCTGACATTTACCTCTTTAATGCCGACCCTTATTTTAAAAGCTATTATGTCGAAGCAAAAGAGTTAGCCACCACTGCCGTTAATAAAGGAAGCATGAGAGGAAAAATCAGCTTAGCAACCGCGCTTATTGCCCCTTTATCTGGTGAAGTAGATTATCAGCAAGCGATGGTATTACTTGAAGAAGCCACACAAGGACATCAACAAGAACTTGTTTATGCTCCCATTTGGTTAGGTATTTTATATAGTGGTATAGGTAATATTCCTGTCGATATGGAAAAAACCAATAAATTATTTGCACAAGCCAATGAAATGACATTTGAAGGATTTGCTCAAGCAATGGCCTCTTTTATGTTCTCAGGTCAATATCATATTATCGAGCCCAACAAACAAAAAGCAGATGCATTTATGAAACAAGCCTGTGAAGAAGCGAGAAAAGTTGGCAATGAATTTTATTGCCAACCAGAATTAAATTAACCGAAATTAAAGCTAATAAATGCCCCTAGCTCAGAAAAGGGATGGTTATGCTTATATCATCTCTTTTCTATTCATCTCGACGTGACACCTATTTTTTACAACGCCATACGGTATTCAATTACACCTGGTTTTTCAGCCACCCAATCATACAGACGTTGACCCCGTAAATTGGTTTCCTGTGTATGCCAGTACAAACGAGCACAATTACGCTGTTTAGCCTGTTGATTTACAAAATCGATTAATTTTTTCCCCACATGACAACCACGAGCTTCAGGTGAAACAAACAAATCTTCGAGGTAACAAAAATCACTTTCAGCCCAAGTTGAACGATGAAAAAGATAATGAACAAAACCCAGTATTTTTTTGCCATCTGTTGCAACAGCACAGTAAATCAGCTCTTTCTCATCAAAAAAGCGCGCCCATGTTTTTAATGTTATCTCTTCTGATAATTCAACGTTATAAAATTCCTGATAACTTAACCAATATGGTAACCATTGAGCATAATGCTCTTGCTCAATAAGTTGAACGGAAACTGCCATCGATATTGTGCTCATTTATTTACTTCCTTCTACTCTCATCAACGCGATAAAAAGATATCACTCGGCCTGTTATTGCTGTCATAGTACGTTTAATTCTGGCTCTTAATAAGGTACACTTTTTGTGTTTTTATAGGATCCACTTTATGAAACAGAAACCAACAGCTTATTTCCCTAACCTTGTATTAGAAGAAGGGTCTATTAGCTCACAAGTCTATTACGCCGTTAGAAAGGCTATTTTAGAAGGCGTTCTATCTCCGGGTAGCCGTCTACCGTCAAGTCGCACATTGGCTGAAATGATGTCGATTTCTCGCAATTCTGTTATTGCCGGATTTGAACGTTTAATTGATGAAGGCTATTTATTTACTCGTCGCGGGTCGGGCACTTTTGTTACGAATACCATTCCTGATAGCATTCATTCCAATCAGTGGGTTAAAACGCCCCTGCCGACGTCTTCATTGCATATCGATAATGAATTAGGAACACTTAATCCTAATTTGCAAAAGATGCATGCTTTTTGGCAACAATCACAACTAAATACCAATAGTCGCTTTATGTTTCATGTGGGTGTTGGGTGTATTGATCTTTTCCCCCATGAGCTTTGGGGAAGATTATTAGGACGAGTTTGGCGACACTCCAAAAAAGAACTCGCAACCTTTAACTCGCCAACAGGCTATACACCATTAAAAAAGATGATATGCCAATATGCCCAATCAACGCGTGGACTTAACTGTCAACCTGATCAAGTCATCATTGTCAATGGCACACAGCAAGCGATTAATCTTGCTACTCGAGTACTATTACAAGAGGGAGATACTGCTTGGTTAGATGATCCTGGTTATGACAGCGCTCGAGCTATCTTTACATCGTATGGTATAAAAATACACCCCGTTCGTTCAGATAGTGACGGTATGGATATTTCTCAAGCTATAGACCAATGCCCGCAAGCAAAACTGGTTTTCACCACACCTTCACATCAATTCCCTTTAGGTAATACTCTTTCACTTTCACGTCGTATTGCCTTATTAGAGTGGGCATCGTCCAATAACATGTGGATCTTTGAAGATGATTACAATAGCGAATTTCGCTATCACACTAAACCCATTCAAGCTCTACAAGGATTAGACAAACATCAGCGGGTTATTTATGCCGGAACCTTTTCAAAAATGATGTACCCAGGATTTCGTTTAGGCTTTTTAGTGGTACCTCCATCTTTAATTGACAGCTTTAAAGTCGCTAAATACTACACCGACTCTCATTCTGGTTTTTTAGAACAAGCAACATTAGCGCTATTTATATCTCAAGGACATTATGCTCGCCATGTTAGACGGATCAGAAAAGCCTGTTATGAACGTTATCTAACGTTAACCAATACGATAAAAAAGTATCTCTCTCACATTTTTCGTATTGAACCGACTGATTCTGGCATCCATATTGTCTGCTGGTTACAGTCTGGTTATACAGAAGAATATATTGTGAAAGAGGGACGGAAAATTGGGTTAGCCATACAGCCTTTATCGCGTTATTGTATTCAATCTTATCCTAAACAGGGTATATTATTAGGGTATGCCGCACACCATCCCTCTGAAATTGAAAAAAATATTATTTTGCTTGCTCAAGCTTTATCTAAATAAATAACATTTATTCTTATTTATCTTTTTCACTATAAAAATCGAATAAGATTTCTATTTACCCTATTTTATTTTTGGGGGTGCAATAATAAACCCAAGCTGGCGGTACATTTAACATCACACGTTTTTTCTCTAAATGAAAATAACGAGATAATGTTTTTTCATATCGAGTGGTATATTGAAACAACACAAAACAACCTTGGGTTTTTAATAATTCGCTATGTACCCGCTTTAAGATTTTTAACCCTAACCTTCTGTTAATAGACAAGAAAGGCAACCCAGAAATAATCATATTATAATGACTATCTAACTTTTCAGCCGACGCTGTATAGATGGTTAAACGGGGATCATTAATCTTATTCAGCTCATTAGCGAATGCTGGCTCTATCTCAAAAACATCTAATACCGAGTTTGATGACATACGTTTTAAGATCTGTTGCGTAATCACCCCAGTACCCGCACCTAATTCGGCGATTTGGATATCTTGTTGCCAATTTAATTTATTGAGCATTTCATAACATAACCAACGTGATGAAGGCGCAATAGTTCCCATTGTAGTAGGAGACAGTACAAACCGCTTTAAATATGAATAATAGGTTGATAATGGAAAGTAGGTTGATAAATCCATCTTGCGCCCCCTAAAGCTTTTATCTAGATAAAATAAAAATCAGATAAAATGAAGTACATTCATCGTTATTTTTTATTTATGAATTTATGTCATCTCACTAATGACGGATTTCAGTATAAAGCTTGGAGCTATCTCTAAGTAAATACGTTTTTCTTATATATTACACTATTTTACATTTTTCTATTTTTATCATTGTTTATTAGACAAGAATATAAATTTATTTATCAAAAAAATGAAATAAGTCATAACGGAATCATCTTAATCTTTTTTATAAATGATTTGTGCTTAATGTTCACTTAATTAATGGCGCATTATTTTTAACAAATTCGTGATATTTGTTCGTTCTGTGGTTTCCTTTTGTTAACTCTATGCAGACTATTAGAAACACTTCTAATTCTTTGGTAAATAATCAATAAATTCACTTGCACCTCTCTCTATATTTTGTCAGGTTAGTGTGAAGTCTCTCACTATTCCTACAGACAAAGACAGGGTAATTACAATGAAAAATGTTGGTTTTGTGGGCTGGCGTGGTATGGTCGGCTCCGTTTTAATGCAAAGAATGGTTGAAGAACGTGATTTTGATGGGATAAACCCTGTTTTCTTCACCACTTCTCAATTAGGTGAAGCAGCACCTGCTTATGGCAATCATCGTAGTACACTGCAAGATGCTTATGATATTGATACGCTCGCCTCACTCGATATCATTATCAGTTGCCAAGGGGGTGATTACACCCATGATATTTATCCCAAATTACGTCAAGCGGGTTGGCAAGGTTATTGGATTGATGCAGCATCTGCACTACGCATGAATGATGATGCGGTGATTATTCTTGATCCCGTTAATGGTCAACATATCCAAGATAGCCTCAATAAAGGTATTAAAACCTTTGTGGGGGGGAATTGCACCGTAAGCTTAATGTTGATGTCTTTGGGCGGACTTTTTGCTAACGATTTAGTTGAGTGGGCTAGTGTCTCCACTTACCAAGCCGCATCCGGTGCAGGTGCGCGTCATATGCGTGAATTATTGTCACAAATGGGTGCATTACATAACCAAGTGGTTAAAGAGCTAGAAAATCCAGCCTCGGCAATTTTAGATATTGAGCGCAAAGTCACTAACTTTACTCGCAGTGGTACTATGCCGACAGAGCAATTTGGTGTTCCACTGGCAGGTAGCTTAATTCCTTGGATTGATAAACAATTGGAAAATGGCCAAAGCCGTGAAGAGTGGAAAGGCCAAGCTGAAACCAACAAGATCTTAAACACCGGTTCAAATATCATTCCTGTGGATGGTCTTTGTGTTCGTATAGGTGCATTACGTTGTCATAGCCAAGCATTCACCTTAAAACTGAAAAAAGATTTACCGGTTAACGAAATTGAGCAATTGCTTGCCCAACATAATGATTGGGTAAAAGTAGTGCCGAACGATCGTGAATTAACAATGCGCGAATTAACCCCAGCAGCCGTAACGGGCACATTAAGTACCCCTGTAGGACGTATTCGTAAACTGAATATGGGGCCTGAATTTATTTCTGCCTTTACCGTGGGTGATCAGTTGTTATGGGGTGCTGCAGAGCCACTTCGTCGTATGCTGAAGATCTTAGCTTAAAACACAACGAATATTATAGATATAAAAACCCGCTAACCTATTGAATTAGCGGGTTTTGTTTGACTCAAGAAAACGTTATTAGATATCGATATTTTCTGCTTTTAGTGCATTCTCTTCGATAAAGGCACGACGAGGTTCAACAGCATCACCCATTAAGGTTGTGAATAACTCATCGGTCGCAATCGCATCTTTCACAGTGACTTGCATCATACGACGTGTATCTGGGTTCATGGTGGTTTCCCATAATTGTTCTGGGTTCATTTCACCAAGACCTTTATAACGCTGTACAGCAAGACCACGACGTGATTCTTTGGTTAACCATTCTAGAGCTTCTTCAAAGCTTGAAATCGCCTGACGACGTTCTCCACGCTCAATATAGGCCCCTTCTTCAATCAGGTTACCAATAATATCGCCCAAATTAGTAATACGTTGATATTCACTACTATGAATAAAATCGTAATCCAATTTATAGTCTGTATCGATACCGTAAGTACGAATGCGTAATACTGGCTCAAATAAACGATTTTCTTCGTTTTGTGTGATGGTATAGCTGTAAGTACTGCTTTGCTCTTCCGCGTTATTTAAACGGTTCACCAAGCCACTCATCCACTCTTCCACTTTCGCTTTATCAGAGAGATCATCTTCTGTCAGCGTTGAGTGATAGACCAAGCTATTTAACATACTCAGTGGATAGAGACGCTCCATACGACGAATAATTTTATGCGCAGCATGGTAGTCAACAACCAGTTTTTCTAATTGTGCACCATGCATAGCAGGGGCATGTTCACTGACGTAAAGCGCTGCACCATCCAGCGCAATAGACATCAGATATTCATCCATCGCATCATCATCTTTAATGTATTGCTCTTGTTTTCCTTTTTTCACTTTATAGAGAGGTGGCTGAGCAATAAAGATATGACCACGTTCGATAATTTCTGGCATTTGGCGATAGAAGAACGTCAGTAATAATGTACGAATGTGAGAACCATCGACGTCCGCATCCGTCATGATAATAATGCTGTGATAACGCAGTTTATCTGGGTTATATTCATCACGGCCAATACCACAACCTAATGCCGTGATAAGCGTTGCCACTTCTTGAGATGCCAGCATCTTATCAAAACGCGCTTTCTCAACGTTTAAGATCTTACCTTTTAACGGTAAAATCGCTTGCGTTTTACGGTTACGCCCTTGTTTTGCCGAGCCACCCGCAGAGTCCCCTTCCACTAAGTAGAGTTCAGAAAAAGCAGGATCACGCTCAGAACAGTCCGCCAATTTACCCGGTAAACCACCTAAATCGAGTGCGCCTTTACGACGCGTCATCTCACGTGCTTTACGCGCAGCTTCACGGGCACGAGCGGCATCAATAATTTTACCGACAACAATTTTTGCGTCAGTCGGATTTTCTAATAGATATTCCACCAGCTTCTCATTCATCAGCGTTTCTACCGCTGTTTTAACTTCAGAAGAAACCAGTTTATCTTTCGTTTGTGATGAGAATTTCGGATCAGGTACTTTAACTGAAATAACCGCAATCAGGCCTTCACGAGCATCATCACCCGTTGCACTGATTTTCGATTTCTTATTAAAGCCTTCTTTATCCATATAGTTGTTTAGCGTACGGGTCATTGCGGTACGGAAACCAACTAAGTGAGTACCACCATCACGTTGTGGAATATTATTGGTAAAGCAATAAACGTTTTCTTGGAAACCATCATTCCACAGCATCGCCACTTCAACACCAATGCCATCTTTCTCTGTAGAAAAATAGAATACATTTTGGTGAATAGGGGTTTTATTACGGCTTAAGTATTCAACGAATGCTTTGATACCACCTTCATAGTGGAAATGATCTTCGCGGTTATCACGTTTATCAATTAAACGAATAGAGACTCCTGAGTTTAAGAAGGAGAGCTCACGCAGACGTTTCGCTAAAATATCATATTGGAATTCAGTCTCACCTTTAAAGGTATCAAGACTTGGCCAGAAACGAACAAAGGTTCCTGACTTATCTGTTTCACCAATCACTTTTAAGCGATCGTCAGGTACACCTGAACGGTAAATTTGTTGATGAATTTTACCATCACGATGGATAGTCAGTTCAAGTTTTTCAGACAACGCATTAACAACGGAAACCCCTACACCATGCAGCCCACCAGAGACTTTATAGGAGTTATCATCGAATTTACCACCCGCATGCAGAACCGTCATAATCACTTCTGCTGCAGAAACGCCCTCTTCTTCATGAATACCCGTTGGAATACCACGGCCATCATCGCGAACAGAGACTGAGTTATCTGAATGGATAGTGACAATAATCTCATCACAGTAACCCGCGAGGGCTTCGTCGATAGCGTTGTCGACCACCTCGAAGACCATGTGATGCAGACCGGTTCCATCATCTGTATCCCCGATATACATCCCCGGGCGCTTACGCACCGCATCCAGCCCTTTTAATACTTTGATACTTGAGGAGTCATATGTATTCGACATCAACGTTTCTCGCTTTATTCCTATGGTTTAACCTCTATTTTGCCATGTTCTACGCTAAATAGCCTGCTATTTACATCTAGCATATCTTTAACTTGCCCAGAAGTGATTGCACTGACAAACACTTGAGCTTGCGTAGACTTTAAACGCTCGGCTAACAACTGGCGCCGATTTGCGTCTAATTCAGAAGCAAAATCATCGAGCAGATACAGGCATCTTTGCCCATTCTTACGAGTGAAATATTCACCTTGTGCCAGCCTTAATGCACACATTAACAACTTAAGCTGACCCCGTGACAACATATCTTCTACCGGAGTGCCGTTAGCACGAATACGTAAATCCGCTTTATGAGCACCTAACGAGGTATATGATAACACTTTGTCACGTTCAAATTGACGTTCTAGCAACTGTGCATAATCGGTTTCTTTATCCCATCCTCGTTGAAAACTGACTTTCAAGGTAAATTCAGGGAGAAATAATTGGCACGTTTCTTCAATATCTTTGGCGATATCTTCTGTATATTCAGCTCGCCATTGGCTTATCTGTTCTGTCAGTAAGATAAGCTCTTTATCCCAAGGTAAGAGTTGTCGATAAGACGACGCTTGCCTGAGTGCTGCATTACGCTGTTTTAAAACGCGTTTTAAATCTGACCATGCAGCAAAAAATCGAGGCTCATTATGAAAACAACCCCAATCGATAAAAGCACGACGATATTTAGGCCCACCATTAAGTAATGTGAACCCCTCAGGGGTGATTAATTGCATCGGTAATAACTTCGCTAACTCTGCAATTTTATGCCCATCGCTACCATCAATACGTACCGTACTGTTACCCTCGCGATCTTTACTTAAACCAATCGAGTAACCGCGACTTTCTTCATCAAGGCCACTTAAACGCCCATGTAAAATAAACGCATTTTCATCATGCTGGATCACTCGATTCGCTTGGGCACTACGAAATGCCCGTCCATGGCCTAATGTGTAAATCGCTTCAAGTATACTGGTTTTCCCACTCCCGTTTGGTCCTACAAGAAAATTAAAACCATCCGCTAATGGCAAATCAGCCTGTTCAATATTTCTAAAATGGCGGATCAATAAACGGGATAAAATCATATTAATCGTGATTACAAGCGCATCGGCATAACAACATAAGCTGCGGCTGCACTTGCCACATTCTCAACCTGTACACTTGAAACAGCATCAGTCAGTAATAATTTTACCTCTTCACACTTGAGTGTGTTTAACACATCAAGAAGGTAGCTCACATTAAAACCGATCTCCATCTCTTCCCCCTGATATTGAACATCAACAATTTCTTCTGCTTCTTCTTGTTCAGGGTTGTTAGCGGTAATTTTTAATTGTCCATTAGTGAGGTTAATACGCACCCCACGGAATTTTTCATTCGATAAAATCGCCGCACGAGAGAACGCTTGTTTGAGGATATCACAACCTGCGATAACTGTTTTAGTCGGATTTTTCGGTAATACGCGGCGATAGTCAGGGAAACGACCATCAACCAGTTTCGAGGTAAAAATAAAGTCACCTACATGAGCGCGTAAATTATTACTGCCAATTTGTAACTGTAATAAACTCTCACCACTGCCATCAAGTAAACGCATCAGTTCAATAACACCTTTACGTGGCACAATAACAGAATGTCCGGGTAAAGATTGTCCAATATCCATGGCACAGACCGCTAAACGGTGACCATCAGTAGCAACCGTGCGCAATTCCGTGTTTTCCGTTTCAAATAACATACCGTTGAGGTAGTAACGCACATCTTGATGCGCCATTGAAAACTGTGTGGATTCAATCAAACGTTTTAGAGTGGCTTGTGGCAAAGTAAATTCAACCTCACTTTGCCAATCGTCTAAATTCGGGAAATCAGACGCAGGGAGTGTCGATAAAGAAAAACGACTTCTTCCTGAACGAACGAGTAAGCGATCACCGTCTAATTCTACGCTGATTTCTGCTCCCTCAGGTAATCCGCGCCAAATATCAAAAAACTTACGCGCAGGAACAGTCGTTGCACCGATTTCATGAGATTGGCTAAGACTCACTCTTGCCATCATCTCCATCTCAAGGTCTGTACCTGTTAGCGATAAGGTATTCTCCGTCACCTTAAGCAACAGGTTGCCTAAAATAGGTAAAGTTGGGCGACCGCCTAAAGGGCCGCTGACTTGTTGCAGCGGCTTTAGCAGCTGTTCTCGTTCAATGATAAATTTCATAGCGCTAGGATGATAATGTTCTGATTAAGTTAGAAAAATCTTCTTTGATATCGTGACTTTCTTCACGCAGTTGCTCTATTTTTCGGCAAGCATGCAGTACCGTAGTATGGTCACGACCACCAAAGGCATCCCCGATTTCAGGCAAGCTGTGGTTTGTTAATTCCTTTGCCAGCGCCATTGCCATTTGCCTCGGACGGGCAACCGATCGGGATCGTCGCTTCGACAACAAATCCGCTACCTTAATTTTATAATATTCTGCTACAGTTTTCTGAATATTATCGATAGTAACGAGTTTCTCTTGTAATGCGAGTAAATCACGTAATGCTTCACGCACAAAGTCGATGGTAATAGCTCGACCGGTAAAATTTGCGTTAGCTATTACTCGGTTTAATGCACCTTCTAGTTCACGGACGTTAGAGCGGAGTCGTTTAGCAATAAAAAACGCCACTTCATCAGGTAACTGGATTTGATTTTCGTCCGCTTTTTTCATCAAAATCGCCACACGCGTTTCTAATTCTGGTGGTTCAATGGCTACAGTCAATCCCCAACCAAAGCGCGATTTTAATCGATCCTCTACCCCGTTAATCTCTTTAGGATAACGGTCTGAGGTTAAAATAATTTGCTGATTTCCCTCTAACAAAGCGTTAAAGGTATGAAAAAACTCTTCTTGTGAACGCTCTTTATTGGCAAAAAATTGAATATCATCAATTAATAGCGCGTCTACAGAGCGATAGTAGCGTTTAAAATCTTCAATAGCATTATTTTGTAACGCTTTTACCATATCTTGCACGAAACGTTCCGAATGCATATAAACAACTTTAGCATTGGCTTTACGTTCCATAATACTGTTGCCCACCGCATGCAATAGATGCGTTTTACCCAGACCCGTTCCCCCATATAAAAACAGTGGGTTATAAGCTCCTCCAGGATTATCAGCAACTTGTCTTGCGGCAGCTCTAGCAAGTTGGTTCGATTTACCTTCAACGAAATTATCAAATTTATGTTTAGGATTCACATTAGAACGATAATTAAGTTCAGGTAACTGGGATTGCGGTTGATTATCCCAGCTAGGACGCACAGGCTGGCTGTTAGTCGGTGTGGAATTAACCGCGGGATGTGTCACGGTTTTGGGAACACTCTCGGTGGTACGTGCTGATACAGGTTTATTCCCCACTTCAAAACGCAACGAAGGGACATCAGAACCACAAAAGTCGACTAATAACGCATTAATATTATTAATGTACTTTTCTCTTACCCAATCTAACACAAAACGATTAGGTGCATACAGTGCCAGCGTGTTATCGCTTAGTTCTGCCTGCAAGGGACGTATCCACATACTAAATTCAGTGGCAGGTAACTCATCCTGCAATCGGGCAAGACAATGCTGCCAAAGCGAAAGTGACACGGCGGACTCCCCTCAAAAACAAGACTAAAAAATAAACAGGAAAAATGTGATTAAACACTTAGGTACACAACACCGTTCCTCTTCAATTCTTAATAAGGAACAACTTTGATGACCACGATTTTTACATCGTGCTTCACGATCGCAGACTGGTTGTTCTGATCGTGACGGGGGATCATATCGCAAAATGAAACGAAGATCCTCTTTCTTTTACACAGTTTTTATGGTTTTTATCCACAGGCTTACCTATTTGTGATAATTCTCCGAAATAAATAGGTAAGGGAGTTCTAGTGTACTTGAGTCACCCTATAAATAGCAATTGGGGATAACTTTCTGTAAGTAAATTTCTGCTCTTCTTATAAAGGATGATCAATTATCTGCATGATGATCCACCAAAGATCCTTGCGCTTTCACCCTGAGTCCGTATAATCTTGCACCCTGCGTGCTTGTACCAACAATTCGCCCTTTATCTTCCCTTTTTAGGGTGTCGATAAGAGCGAGCGTTGCGCATAAGTAAGGATTGATAATCGGGTTTGCTAAAAAAGACGACAAAAATCGGTACTTAAAACGTCATCTTCATTGACGCATTTGAGTGATTTTATTACAATCCCGCATCTTTCCATCATTGATGCTGCGATTGAAGTACTGGTTTGTTTATTTATTGCACTCCTGTCTGTCAACGCATTTGCTGAATCAGTAATAATATAAAGTAGGTAGAAATCGCTATGAAACGCACTTTTCAACCGTCTGTACTGAAGCGCAACCGTAACCACGGCTTCCGCGCTCGTATGGCCACTAAAAATGGTCGTCAGGTTCTGGCTCGCCGTCGTGCGAAAGGCCGCGCTCGTCTGACCGTTTCTTCGAAATAATAAAAGCTAACCATTCCGTGGTTAAGCTCGCTTTTCCAAGGGAGTTACGTTTGTTAACTCCCAAGCATTTCAATTTTGTTTTCCAGCAGCCACAGCGTGCGAGTTCACCAGAAGTTACAATTTTGGGTCGCCAGAATGAGCTGGGGCATCCCCGCATCGGTCTAACTATCGCAAAGAAAAACGTTAAACGTGCTCATGAGCGTAATCGGATTAAACGATTAGCCCGTGAATACTTTCGTTTACATCAGCATCAATTACCTGCTATGGATTTTGTGGTATTAGTAAGGAAGGGGGTAGCTGAACTTGATAACCACCAATTGACGGAAGTGTTGGGTAAATTATGGCGTCGTCATTGTCGCTTGGCTCAAAAATCCTGATCTTGCTGATTAGGGGCTATCAACTGGGGATTAGTCCTCTGTTGGGGCCTCGTTGTCGTTTCAATCCTACGTGCTCTCATTATGGTATTGAGGCATTGCGCAGGTTTGGAATGATAAAAGGTAGTTGGTTAACAGTGAAACGCATATTAAAATGCCACCCTTTACACGAAGGTGGTGATGATCCTGTCCCACCTAGAAAAAACGACGATAACAGAGAAAATTAACGATGGATTCGCAACGCAATCTTCTATTCATCGCTTTACTGTTCGTTTCTTTCCTGATCTGGCAGCAGTGGGAGGGTGATAAAGTATCACAAAACACCACCACTACTACTCAGGTCTCGCAACAAGCGGACATGCCAAGCAGTGATAGTCTTGCTGTGACTGGTAACAGCAATGAGCAGGCAAAATTGATTACCGTAAAAACTGACGTACTTGATCTTCGTATCAATACTCAGGGCGGTACTATCGATGAGGCTGATTTGTTAGCCTATCCCGCCGAGCTTAATTCAAAAACCCCTTTCCGTTTACTGGAAACTACACCTCAATTCCTGTATCAGGCTCAAAGTGGCTTAATTGGCCCTGATGGTCCAGATCAGAAATCTCGCCCTGTCTACAGTGCCACACAACAAGAATTTATCTTAGGTGAAAACCAAGATGAATTACGTGTACCTATGACTTTTGTGAATGAAGAAGGCGTGAAATTCGTCAAAACCTTTATTCTGAAAAAAGGTCAGTATGACATTGGTATTGAATACAAAGTTGAGAACCCAACAGATAAAACACTGACAATGAACTTTTATGGTCAGTTAAAACAGTCTGTTAAGTTACCAGAACACCGTGATACTGGAAGTAGCAACTTTGCGCTACATACCTATCGTGGTGCGGCTTATTCATCAGATGAAACCAACTATAAAAAATATAGCTTTGGTGATATCGAAGATAAAAACCTTTCTATCACAACCAACAATGGTTGGATTGCGATGTTACAACAATACTTCGCAACCGCGTGGATCCCAGCTAAAGATAGTCAGAATAACAACTTCTACTCTATCACTTTAGATAATAAATCTATCGCACTGATTGGTTATAAATCAGCACCTATTACTGTTGCACCCAATAGCACACAGGATATCACTTCAACATTATGGGTCGGGCCTGAGATCCAGTCTGAAATGTCTGCAATCGCACCACATTTAGACCTATCTGTTGACTATGGTTGGTTATGGTTTATCTCTCAGCCACTGTTTAAGCTGTTGAAATTCCTGCACAGCTTTATCGGTAACTGGGGTTTCTCCATCATCATGATCACCTTTATCGTTCGTGGTATTATGTATCCACTCACGAAAGCGCAATACACCTCTATGGCGAAAATGCGTTTACTGCAACCAAAACTGGCGGCACTTCGTGAGCGTATTGGTGATGATAAACAACGTATGAGCCAAGAAATGATGGCGTTATACAAACAAGAGAAAGTTAATCCTCTTGGTGGTTGTTTACCGCTGATTATCCAGATGCCAATCTTCCTTGCCTTATACTATATGTTAATGGGCTCGGTTGAATTACGTCATGCGCCATTTATATTATGGATCCAAGACTTATCAGCACAAGATCCGTACTATATTCTGCCATTATTAATGGGTGTGACGATGTTCATCATTCAGAAACTGTCACCAACAGCAGTCACTGATCCGATGCAACAAAAAATTATGACCTTTATGCCGGTTGTATTTACTGTATTTTTCCTGTGGTTCCCATCAGGTCTGGTTCTGTACTATATCGTCAGTAACCTAGTAACCATTATCCAGCAGCAGTTAATCTACCGCGGTCTGGAAAAACGTGGACTACATAGTAGAGACAAAAAATAAGGTCACATCAGGAAAAACCTCTTCTTTGGTTACATTCAAAGAAAAGTGACATAAAATAGTGAAGGCGGTCTAATAGGCCGCCTTCTGTTTTTTTATTTTTATACGATTAATGATTATTCTGATTAAGCGAGTTCACCATGCATAGCACTGATACTATCGTCGCTCAGGCCACACCTCCTGGAAGAGGCGGTGTTGGTATCCTACGCGTTTCTGGCCCTAAAGCGGCTGTTGTAGCACAAACTATTTTAGGCAAAGTACCTAAGCCACGTTATGCCGACTATCTTCCTTTTCGCAATGAAGATAACTCAGTGCTTGATCAGGGTATCGCCCTTTTCTTCCCTAATCCTAACTCTTTTACGGGTGAAGATGTTTTAGAACTACAAGGCCATGGTGGCCCAATTATTCTCGACTTACTCTTAAAGCGTATTCTACAAATTCCCGGTATCCGTATTGCTAAGCCCGGTGAGTTCTCAGAGCGAGCCTTCTTAAACGATAAACTCGATTTAGCGCAAGCTGAAGCGATTGCCGATTTAATTGATGCCAGTTCAGAGCAAGCGGCACGCTCTGCGATTAACTCTTTACAAGGTGCTTTCTCCTCTCATATTAATGAGATGGTCGAGTCCTTAACCAATTTGCGTATCTATGTTGAAGCGGCTATTGATTTCCCTGATGAAGAGATAGACTTTCTTTCTGACGGGGTGATTGAGGGCAAACTCAATACGGTTATCAGTCAATTAGACGATGTTCGTGCGCAAGCGCGCCAAGGCAGCCTATTACGTGAAGGAATGAAAGTCGTCATTGCCGGGCGCCCTAATGCCGGTAAATCAAGCTTATTAAATGCATTAGCGGGAAGAGAAGCGGCCATTGTCACCGATATAGCGGGTACGACACGAGATGTATTACGCGAACATATCCATATTGATGGTATGCCATTACATATTATCGATACAGCAGGTTTACGTGAAGCCAGTGACGAAGTAGAACGTATTGGTATCGAGCGTGCATGGCAAGAGATTGAGCAAGCAGATAGAGTCCTCTTTATGGTTGATAGTACCACCACCGAGGCGACGACACCGGAAGAGATCTGGCCTGAGTTTATGGCTCGTTTACCTAGCACACTGCCGGTCACCGTTATTCGCAACAAATCAGATTTAACGGGTGAACCTGCCGAGATCACCTCGCAAGGTGACTATCCGATGATCCGTTTATCTGCCCGTGATGGAATGGGCATTGAATTACTACGCTCACACCTTAAAGAAGCCATGGGCTTTAACAGCAATACTGAAGGGGGCTTCTTAGCGCGCCGTCGTCATTTACAAGCATTAAACACAGCCGCTGAACACCTACAACAAGGCTATCAGCAATTGGTTTATGCCAAGTCAGGTGAGCTATTAGCAGAAGAGTTAAGACTTGCTCAACAAGCATTAAGCGAAATTACTGGTGAATTTACATCGGATGATTTATTAGGGCGAATTTTCTCTAGTTTCTGTATTGGGAAGTAACGACCAAACTTTACCTGCTATAGCGTGTAAATATTACTTTACCGGTTATAGCAGGTAATTATAACTCTACACGCTATAACCATTAAATCTTGATCTACACGCTATAACCGGTATATTAGATATTAACGCCTATAACCGGTAGAAGATGATGATCATAATTAATGCCTATCAACTCAGTGTGCATCTAAAAGATGTCCGATTAACAAAAAAACTGTCTCAAAGTAAAGTCGCCCAAAAAGTAGGGATCCGACAAGATACCGTGTCCAATTTTGAACTTAATCCTAATTCCACCAAACTAGAAACCTTTTTCAAACTGCTCTCCGCACTAAATTTAGAGATGGAAATTCATCCTAAAGATGCTAAAAATAATTTAGCACACAAAAGTGAATGGAAAGAGGAGTGGTAAATGGCGAGTCTTGATGTATATATGAATGAATACTATGTGGGCATCTTTACTAAAAAAAGCTCAGGTGCGCATTCATTCCAATATACTGAAGATTGGGTTAATCAACCAGGAAGTCGTCCCATCTCTCTTTCGATGCCATTACAGCTTCAAGAATATCAAGGAGACTGTGTCTATAATTTCTTTGATAATCTGTTACCTGATAATACTGAAATTAGAAATCGTATTGTGAGTCGCTATAATGCGAACTCAAATCAACCCTTTGACCTATTAGCGGCTATCGGTGCAGATACTGTTGGTGCATTAAGGTTACTTCCTAGTGGCAGTACGCCTGCGGATATCAAAAAAATAGAATATCAAAAACTCAATGATACTGAGCTTGAAAAAATTCTACTAGGATATAAATCCAATACTCCACTCGGTATGCTTAAAGAATATACTGATTTCAGAATTTCCATCGCTGGAGCACAAGAAAAAACGGCATTACTTTTAAAAGATAATCATTGGTGTGTGCCACATAATAACACACCAACTACCCATATTATTAAACTGCCAATTGGTGTTATTGAAAGTCATTCTTATACAATGGATTTATCCAATAGTGTAGAAAATGAGTATCTTTGTACCTTAATTGCCAAAGAATTTGATCTTCCCGTCCCCCACTGCTCTATTATTAAAACAAAAAATGTTAAAGCGCTTGCTGTAGAACGTTTTGATAGAAAATATTCATCTGATAAATCGTGGATAATACGTTTACCTCAAGAAGATTTTTGCCAAATTTTAAATATACCTTCTGCGCTAAAATATGAAAATGAAGGAGGGCCTGGCATTATCGATATTATGAAATATTTACTTGGTTCATCAAATGCCGATCAAGATCGTTTTCATTTTATGAAGGCACAAGTGCTATTTTGGCTTTTGGCTGCAACGGATGGACACGCAAAGAATTTTTCTGTTTTTATCAACCAAGAAGGACGTTTCCATCTCACTCCCCTTTATGACATTATGTCCATCTATCCCAATTTCGGAGGACGAGGACTTAATCCACGAGATGCAAAACTTGCTATGGGATTAAAAGCAAGCCGAGGCAAAAAATACGCAATAAAACAAATTTTTCCTCGTCATTTCTACCAAACAGCTGAAGCTGTCGGTTTCGATCCTTCATTAATGAGCGATATTCTTCGTTATTTTTATCAAGAAATGGACGATGTCATACAACGCGTAAAACAGCAATTACCCGAGGATTTCCCTTCTGAGATTAGCAATAC
>NZ_CAWQOK010000103.1:0-21652 GCF_963896075.1 Proteus sp. G4415 | reverse complement strand
AAGGAAACTTTTAAAGGTAATAACCCAATAAGAGCAATTATCATAAGATACTTAGAACACCTTTTTACTAATCTGAACGATGATGAAATGAATAATCTTAAAACCCTATTAAGAGGTGTATTCCTTACATCTGGGGCACTAGTAACAACAGGAGGAGTTCGTGTTTACATAGCCACAGCCGCATCTGAACTTATATATAATACGGTACTAAGAAATGCCATTGCCCACAAGTTAATTAGAGGTGGTGGAAATATAGCAATGGCTTTTGTGGGAGGGTATGGCATCATAGAGATGGCTTCTCAAGCAAAGGAAAGATTACGCTATAGCAATCCTACTCTGTATTATGACCTTGTTTTAATGAATTTAGAAATGGGGTATTTTATAGTAGAACCAAATATATCAAAATGGTTATATATGATAGGATCTGAAAAGAAAAGTGTTGATGAAGTTTATCGAGCAATAAATGGATTAATTTATAATTAATGGTAATTAAGTGATGAAAAATTTTTTCGTATCGATTCTTGATAGTATCAGATATAGCGTAATTGCATTTTTTTTACTGGCTATGTTTAGATTACCTGAATCATCATTTGTCGCAGGGCTATTGTTTTCACTTTTACTACTCCTATATCTAAAAAAAATATACTATTACCTACGTAAAGCAACTTATAAAATCTTCAAATAATATTTTGCTCGTTTATGGAATATCCACTTGTACCAGCACAAATATGGTTCCATGAAATAGACTCATATCGTAGTAATATTTTTTCATGGGAGACGATAGAGTATCCGTTAGATGATTCTGGTGAAGATTGTGTAAAATCCACAATAGTTGCATTACTCAATTTAATTTCAAAATATTTTTCTAAAATACCAAATTGGTTTATCCTGAAAAAGTCAAAATTAGCATCTAATAATTCATTATTAGATATGGCAACGCCTAATAACGGGGATGACTTATCAATTGGTTTAATGAATAAAACTGGATGGTGGACTGAATTTTGCATCCTGCTTATTGTGTAATTTAAACTTAAAACCTGTATTTGATCTTTATGGCCTGTTTGATATCTATTACCAATTGAATCAACTGTAGAACAATTAGCTGATATTAATCCTTGTTTTTTTACCTTTTAAGGTTAAGTATTTTACGTCAGACATAACCACTCTATTTAATTCAGTCTATAATGATATTAACAGAATAATTTTAAAATTACATTAAAATATCTATCACAGATTATCCACTTCCCCTAAAATGAGACAGCTATAATTAGGTTATTGTATAAGTCATGATGAAAAAAATCTTTTTCACTGAAACTCGAATCGTTAATTTTTAAAACTCGCTGATTTTGGTATGAAAGAAGAAGATATTTGTCGCGAAAACGGGATCAGTAATGCCTGTTACTATAATTGGAAATCAAAGTATGGTGGTATGGAAGCCAATGATGTTAAATGATTAAAAGATCTTGATGAGGAAAATGCCAAACTTAAAAAGATGTTTGTAGCAGTTAGCCTTGAACATTATGCAATGAAGGATCTTTTTGTAAAAAAGGGTTGGTAGTAGCTAAGAAGAAGTTCTGCGCTCAATCATTAAATAATGCAGGCTTATCAGTCAGTAAAGCTTGTCAGTTGACATTGCTATCTCGCTCAGCATTCTACCGCCAACCTATCAATTGTCTTAAAAAAGGCAGTGTGGTGAGCGATGCAATTCAATCAGTTTTAGCTAAATCGCCACAATCAAGATTTTGGAGCGCACAGAGTCAAATTTAATGATCTAATATGGAAATCAGTGATTGCTTATCTTTGTCAGATAGTTAATAAGATTTCCATCTATTCTCTTTAACACTATGATTTTACTTAGTATTAAAAAGCAAACCTATTGAGTATATTTATCTATCATTTCTTAATAACAAAATTTTTTCTTTTAAAAAAGAGTTAGTTAATCTTATTTTTATCCTTTCCCACTTCAAATTAAACGATATTTTTCTTACATAAGTTTCTGCTATTTTTGCTATAAATCATGTTAATCTTAATAAGAATAATAACAATTATCATTCAATATATAAGGATTAAACATGAACTCTCGTTATGTGCGTGCTCTCACGTTGTTATCATTAATTCCCACTTCTGTCTTCGCTCTTGAGTATCCCGTAGGTCAACCAATCATTAAAAATGGCATGGAAATTCAAGGTGTCTATCTACAACCTATCACGATGGACACAGAGGAAGGCCATCATGCAATGAAGCACCTACCTGCTGATAAAGCTGATATCCATTTAGAAGCAGATATTCATGCTGTTGAAGATAATCCGAATGGTTTTGCTGAAGGTGATTGGATCCCTTATCTCACTGTTGAATATACCGTGACTAAATTAGATGCACCGGAGAAAAAACAGCAGGGAACTTTTATGGCCATGGTCGCCAGTGATGGTCCTCATTATGGTGAAAACCTAAAATTAGATGGCAACGGCCAATATAACGTTACCTATAAAATTTACCCGCCTTCTTACAATAAAGATGTCGTTTTTGGTCGTCATATCGACAAAGAGACGGGGGTAGCCGCTTGGTTCGAGCCTTTTGAAGTGTCATGGGATTTTAACTATAGCGGTACTGGTCGTAAAGGCAGTTACTAATTAGCTTAATTATTGATAGCCCTGTGTATAGGGCTATCTCCTCTGTTTTGTTAAGTGAAATTTCAATGATTAAACATCTCTATCAATACACGCTATTACTGCTATTAATGATAGCAAGCTCTACTTTAGCCGCAGAAAAATACACCGTTGAATTAGAAATGAAAGAGGGGGAACTGATCCCTCGAGTTTTAAATGTTCCTGCTAAAACTCCTATACGGATCAAAATTCGCAATACCGGTAGTAGCCCCGTTGAATTTGAAAGCACTCAATTACGTAAAGAAAAAGTATTAGCGCCTGGGGCGAGTTCTGTCGTTGTGATTGCGCCTCTAAAACCTGGACGTTACACCTTCTTTGATGATTTTCATCTGTCTCACCCTCAAGGTGAAATCGTTGCGACTGAAAAGGCTGAATAAATATGGGACAAGTTCTATTTGTTGTTTGGCGAGAAAGTTTTGAAGCTCTGCTGGTGGTAGGGATCATTTATGCATGGATAAAACGCTCTCCTACCCCTAAACAAGGTATGAAATATCTCTGGGGAGGAGTAATAGTAGGAATACTACTCTCTATTCTTTTAGCTCTTAGCATTTATGGGGTATTTAGCTCCTTAGAAGATATCTGGCAATCTCTGTTTATGGTTATGATGGAAATCATTGCCTGCCTATTAATTGTTCAGATGGTCTATTGGATGAACAAACAAGGTAAATCACTAAAAGCCAATATCGAAAACGAATTGACACAAAAAACGCAACAACAAAGTGTCTGGGGGATTTTACTGATCATCGCCATTGCCATTGCGAGAGAAGGCAGCGAAGTGGTTGTTTTCCTATCAAGCCATATTATGGCTCTCACAGCACAAACCGCGTTGTCTTTCTTGATTGAAGTATTCATTGGCCTATTGATAGCGGGACTAACTCTATGGTTATTTTTGCTAACATCAAAAATGATTTCTTGGCGTAAATTCTTTGTTATTACCGGATTTTTACTGCTTTTCCTCGCCGTTTCCTTGCTATTAAAAGCAGTAGAAGAGATAGCTAATCTACTTATTGAAATGGATATTGAATTACCTGACTTTTTGATTTATCCACTATGGGATCTTAGCCATATTTTGGATGATTCAAGCATTTTTGGTAATTTCTTAGTTTCATTCTTTGCTTATCGCTCACAACCCATCGGTTTAAGTGTTGTTACTTTTATTGTGTTTTGGTTGGTGGTCGCACTGTTATTTAAACAAGGGGATCGTCATGCCAAATAGCGCCCTATTGAAAGGTGATCATATTGTCATCTTGCTATTGATATCGCTATGCTCTTTTTCTGTTTCTGCAAAAAAAATCATTCAAGGCATTACTCAAGATAGTGAAAATATTGTTGTTGCTAAAGGGGATATTCCCACTCCTGAAAAATTTACAACCAATATTCTTAACTATCGGCAGAAAGCTGTTGATCAGTTGACCTTCGTTGAAACTGCATTAAAAAATGTCATTGTTAACAGTGAAAAAAATCAACTGACTGATGCCCAACTCGCCTATCAACAAGCGCATTATCACTATGAGGTGATCCGCCCGATTATTGCATTGTTTGGCGCTACTGAACGCCTATTAAATAATCGGGCTGATTTCTTTCTTGAAAGAGAAAACTCGCCCCGTTTTAGTGGATTTCATTTGGTTGAATATCAACTCTTTAAATTAGAGGATATGCAATCGTCAGCCGAGTCAGCCAAGGCACTGTTAAGAGGCATTAGTGATCTAAAAAAACGCTTAGCGATTGAAGATATTCCCATTGCTAAATTAGTGCAATCTGCAGGTGATAGTTTAGAGCTGATTTTAACCGACAAATTAGCCGGTATTGAAAATCAATATGCAAAAAGTGATCTGGGTGATGGGTATGCCAATTTATACGGATCACGCTTAATTATTGAGTCGCTATCTAACCATATTCCACTTCAGGAATATCAATCACTACGCAAACAGTATGACACTATTAGCAAACTATTTTTAAAATATCAGCGAGATGAAGAATTATTTCAGCCTTTAGATACGCTTTCTGATAGTGAGAAAGCCGTGCTCTTTGCACAAATAACACAATTGGCAGAGCAAGTTGCACAATTACGTAACGTGCTCAATATTGATGTCTATTATTACTATAAAGAAGCATATGGTGAAAAATAAAACTCTGTTTAAATCACTCCTCACAATCCCCGTTAACCACCATAAACGTACAACGTTAAAATGGTTAGGCGGTAGTTTACTGCTTGCCAGTATGGGCGCAAATGCCATCGAAAAAAACAAGTGTTCACCAACACTTCGTTATCAACGTGCTATTAACTACTTAGGAAAACATCAAGCTGGGGTTATCACGCCAGAACAAAAGCATGCTTCATTTATTGCACTTGATTTAACAGTAACAACCCCTGAGGAAGTAGAAAAAATTTTCCGAACGTTAACACAGCGGATTGCTTTTTTAACACAATCTCGTGAACTTAAAGAAAGTCATAATCCTCACCTTCCCCCCGCAGGATCCGGTATTTTAGGTAGCCAATTATATCCTGATGAATTAACCATCACAGTGGCGTTAGGGGATAGTTTTTTTGATAATCGGTTTGGTTTTCAAGCTCATAAACCCAAACGCCTTGAAGCAATGAAACCCTTCCCCAACGATCGCTTAGATCCTAAATGGTGTGGCGGTGATCTGTTACTTCAGCTTTGTGCCAATAGTCAAGAAAGTATCATTTATGCATTAAGAGATATTTTAAAATATCTTTCTGGGCAAGTGCATGCACGATGGAAAATAGATGGTTTTCTACCTGCTCGTGATATTGATAATCAACAAACGCCAATTAATTTATTTGGTTTTAAAGATGGCACAGGTAATGCCCCTGCCACTGACACTCATTTAATGGATGATTTAGTGTGGATCACCGATAAACAAAATGAACCGCAATGGTGCTTAGGAGGTAGCTATCAAGCGGTGAGACTTATTCGTTTTGCCTTGGAATTTTGGGATAGAACACCTCTTGAAGATCAGGAGAATAACTTTGGCCGTCATCGTGCAACAGGCGCGCCGATAGGTATGAAGCAAGAAATGGACTCACCTGAATTTGCGCAAGATCCTCATGGCGACAGGATACTCTTTGATTCACATATGAGACGAGCTGAGCCCAGAACCCCCGAACGTTATAGTGCCAAACTGCGTCGTCGCAGTTATAGCTACTCATTAGGGCTAACGCCGTCAGGGCAATTAGATATGGGGCTTGTCTTTGTCTCATTTCAGAATAACCTTAAAAAAGGCTTTATTGATACGCAAAAGCGTTTAAATGGCGAGCCGTTAGAGCGCTATATAAAACCTTTTGGTGGGGGTTATTACTTCGTATTACCCGGTGTCACACAAGCAAGCGATATATTAGCTAAAGGACTATTTACTTAATTTTTGCTATTTTCAAATACGTTTACTTTTCCAGTAAACGTATTTGATAAAAATATTCGCAATATTAAGATAATACATGGCGAATTTTTGCTTTTAATGCATTACCTAATTCTATTTGGTTTTCAGGTTTAATAAATCCCATGGTCAATGCGGCTGCGACCATTTCACCTTTCCTATTAAATACAGGACATGCAATAGATTGAGCCCCAGGAATACCTTCAGCGGGTTGTTGGCGAATAGCAAAACCTTGTTGATGTATACTGTTTTTTTGCTGTATTGATAAATCAGCATCAATTTCTAAATGACTAAAGACTGCATAAGTCGCGCCTGCCGCACTCAATTTATGTGGAACGGGTGTATTTGGCAGAAAATCAATATCGACATGTTTAAAACTACGATTATATCTCACTAAATAGAGCTTCTTACCTTGAGCAATAACAAGTCCTGTTGACATATTATGCTCATCTCTAAATTCACAAAGTCTTTGATTAATTTCATCAACTAAAGAGAGGTTTGTGTGTGTTGCCTCAGCCAGCATTATAATTTTGCTACCTAAACAATACTGCCCTCCTTCACTCTCTTGATAGAGCATGTCACTACGGCAAAGAGACACTAAATATTTATGTAGACGACTTTTTGATAGTGAGCATGCCTTAGCTATCTCAGAAGAGCGTGCAGCACCTCCTTGAGATGCTAAAAACTCTAAAATAGTCACTGCGATATCAACAGAGTTAACCCCTTGAGAATTCTGCATTTATTTCTCCACGCCTAAGCCGTTATTTATCTTTATTTATGACGATATTTGTTTGTTCTTTTTTTATTCATTTTTATAGTTATTCACACTAAAAATTTTATGAAAAATAAGAATATAAATCATTTTCTGTTGATTATCTTCTTTATTTATCCTTGAATGATCTAACTCAAGTTTATTATTAATGAACTAAGTTTATATATAGTTAACATTGTTATGTGTGAGAATGTCCTATGTATAAAAATAAACAGTGGGAATTAGATAGAAGAACGCTATTAAAAGGAATGGGAGCTATTGGTTTGGCAGCTCTTTCCCCTAATGCGTTTAGCCTAGCTAATGAAAATAAACCCATATTTAACCAGAAAACTCGGATAAAATTATCTGAATATCAAACTTTTCAATCCACCTGTGCAATGGAATGTCTCCATTGTAACCTAACCGCTTTTACTCATCAGGGAAAACTAATCAAAATTGAAGCTACAGAAGGCTTTAATGTCAAATGTTGTTTACGAGGAATTAGCCGAACTAAATGGGTATATCATAAGGATAGACTCACTACACCTTTGCTACGTGTTGGCGAAAAAGGTAAGGCTGAGTTTAAACCTATTAGCTGGAATGACGCTTTAGATCTTATCGAAAAAAATATTCGAGAAACTATCGATAAATATGGCAACGAAGGGCTTTTTATTTCTACTCACGCTGGAAATATGGATTCCATCAAAAACGATATGGGTAAAGCCTTTTTCGACTATTTAGGCGGTTCTACAAAACAAGCCGGCTCTTTATGTTGCTCTGCGGTTACTGCAGCTATGATCCCTATGGTTGGCCTACGCTATGCAGATACGCGTGATACGGTAAAAGATAGCCGTTATATTCTATGTTGGGGCAATAACCCAGCAGTAACTATGCACGCCTACTTTAAAAATTATAATCAGGCTCGCCGTAATGGTGCCAGAATGGTAGTCATTGATCCGCGTTTTAATGAAACCGCAGCCAAAGCTGATGAGTGGATCCCCATTATTCCGGGTACCGATACCGCCCTTGCATTAGGAATGATCAAATTAATCATTGAAGAAAATCTTACAGATAAACCTTTTTTGCGTGCCCATACCGGAGCGGTGTATTTAGTCGATGAACAACAAAAACTACTACGTGATTCAGCTAATGATAAAGATAGCTATTTAGTCTTTGATACCCTAACTCAGCAAATTGTTCGCCATGATACCCCCAATATTGTACCGGCGTTAACTCATGATGAACTGCCAAATAAAATAAATTACACCACCGTTTTTGAACAAATCTATTTGCAAGCTAAACCCTGGACTATCGAAAAAACCAGTAAAGAAACAGATATTCCACAAGAGACTATTATTCGTTTAGCTCGAGACTACGCGACAATAAAGCCTGCAATGATTGTACAAAATATGTCTGGCGCACAACGCACTGAATTTGGTGCCTATGTTGCAGCAAGCCAGTTTTATCTTGCTCTATTAACCGGCAATATTGGTAAGAAAGGCGCGGGTATTTGTGATGCCGGTGGCGTGCGTCAGATGGCAAAATTTAATCCTATTATTCCCCCTGCACCAAATGTTAAACCCATTAATCCTATTCCTGTTGCAAAAGTGGGTGAATGGATAGTCAACGAAAGACCCCACCCGATTAATTTCTGGTGGATCATGACGATGGGGGTGATGACACAATTACCCAATACCAATATGGTACGTAAGGCGCTAAAAAAAGTTCCTTTTGTTGTCGTAGCCGATAATTTAATGTCATCAACAGCGCTTTATGCCGACTTAGTACTTCCAGTGACAACCATTTTTGAAGATACAAGTTTAATGGCCGGTGTGCGTAGCCAATATGTTCAATTAATGGAAAAAGCCGTTGAACCACCAGGAGAAGCAAAGCCTGATTATTGGATTTTTGCCCGTCTTGCTGAACGCTTTGGTTTCGGTGACGTATTTAATCAACCTATTGAGCACTATATTGATACTTGCCTCGCGGGATCGGGGATTACGCGGGAAATGCTAGAAAAAGGGCCTGTACGGCCAGTAGAAGGCGATTGGATCCCATTTAAAGACGGAATATTTCGTACATCAACCCAAAAAGCACATTTCTTTATTGAAGAATGGCAAGATAAAAACTACTCCCCTATAGTCACTTATTATCCAGTAAAGGAATCGACAACAGGCTCCCCTGAATTAGCAAAAAAATATCCGTTAATGGCTGTGCAACGTAAGCTAGCACGTAGTGTTCATTCAAGCCATGGGATGAATGAATGGATTTTAGAAGTACAGCGTAATCAACCCAATATTTTAATACATCCTAATGATGCGTTATCTCGTGGAATAAACAATGGTGATTGGGTGTTTGCTTTTAATGATAGAGGTGAACATAGAGCAATAGCCGTTGTCACCACACACATAAAACAAGGTGTTGTTTCTCTTGATAATGGTTGGTGGGAACAACAAGGGGGGAGTAGTAGCCATGTAACAAATGACCATGTTGAACCTTTAGGTAATGGTCATTGTTGTAACAGTACCCTAGTTAATGTGAGACGGGAGGCATAATCATGGCTAAAAAACAGTATGGTTTTCTGATTAATAGTAAAGATTGTTATGGCTGTCGCACTTGTTCGATGGCTTGTAAATCAGAAAATGTTACCCCTCCAGGAGTCTTGTGGCGTAGAGTACGCGAATTCAATGAAGATCTGCCCAATGCGCAAGCTTTTATCACTATGTCCTGTAATCATTGTGACGATCCACAATGCTTAAAAGTCTGCCCTGCCGATACTTATACTAAGCGAGCTGATGGGATTGTGATACAGGATCATGACAAATGTATTGGTTGCCAAATGTGCATTATGGCATGCCCTTATAATGCGCCGGTTTACGATCCTGTAGAAGGGAAGACCAGTAAATGTAATATGTGTGCCGATAGAATAGACGAAGGCTTAAAACCTCGCTGTGTTGAATCTTGTCCAACTGGTGCCATTGAGTTTGGCGAAATTGAAGATTTGCGCCAAAAACATATCACAAATTGGGCATTATTAGAAAAACGTTATGGGGTTCCTGATCATACCATCAGTCATCCTAATATTGTCATTATTGGTATGGAGGATTAACCATGCATGATTATCAAATGCCTTTGGTTCTATTCACCGTAATGAGTCAATGGGGGATCGGTGCCGTACTTGCCTTATCTCTTTATCAATGGCAAACACAAAACTCCGCCATGTTAAGCCCCAAAGCGTTACGTACAACGATTGCCCTTATTTGGTTAATTGAAGTAATTGGTTCTTCTATGTCAATGGGACACCTAGGCGATCCTCTCGGCGCTTATCGCTCAGTACTTGGTGTTGCTCACTCATGGTTAAGTCGTGAAGCTATTGCCTTTGTTATGTTAAACGGTTTAATTTCCCTCTGGGCATTAGCAAGTTGGCTACAACCAAATAAAATACGCCGTAATAGCCTACTAGGTCTGTTCTGTGGCCTTATTGGCTTACCCGTTATTTTAATAACAGCACAAATTTATTATCAAATGCAAACACATGCGTTATGGCATACCCCCGCAACACAAATAAGTTTTATTGGTACGGCCCTATTATTGGGTTTTGGCTCTGTTATTCCTTGGTTACAGTTGCAAGGTAAAAAAACCATTCATACATTGCATTTCGGTGCTTTTATCGGCTTACTGTTAGTATTGATGGGATTAGTAATACGAGTCCAAATTTCAGGTGCTAACGTAGCGAGCTTATTGTTATGGTGGCAAGTCATCGCCAGTTTAATAATAGGATGTGTTATTATCACACTATCTCGTAGCTCTTTGTTTACAAAGGCTTTAATATCAATTATTACTATTTTTATCCTTTTTAGCGGTGAAATCGCCGGCAGAATGCTATTTTATGGCAATGTGATGTCCCAATCACCTTGGTTTTAATTTTTATTTTCCCTAACATGAGTCCTATTTATTTTGCCCCAAATTTATTTGGGGCTTTTTTATACTTCAAACAACATTCTTTTTAAGATATTAAGTGACATATCAATATTCTTTTTCTCTTTGATGAAATAATCATCTAGCTATCTTGAATAATAATAGGCAAAATTAACATCAATGAGTTAGCTAAATTCCCTGTTTATTATTAGAAAAGAGAGCGCTTCACATGACTGGATTAATTATTACCATCGCGTTATTGGGTCTTATTTTTTATTATTACAACCGTATTATCTCTATGCGTGAAGCGGTTATCTCAAGTGAAACAGAAATATCGGTACAACTCGACCGTCGTGGTAAAGTGTTTGATAGCTTATTAGCTACAGTAAAAAAATATCTTAGTCATGAAGCCGATGTTTTTACTAAAATCACCGAATTAAGAGCTAAAACACAAAGTAGCAATAACCAAGAAGCAAAAGCGGCAGAAGATGAGCTATCAAAAATTGTTTCAAGTGGTGCGATTAATGTCGCTGTTGAAAACTATCCTGAACTCAAATCAGATACTATCATGGCTAATTTACAAGAAGAGATTGTCTCAACAGAAAATAAACTCTCTTTTGCTAAACGTGGCTATAACCGTACCTTAGAGCAATATCGTGCGTTTATCGCCTCTATCCCTGCGGTATTTATTGTGAAGATTTTTCCAAGTCTCGTGATTAATAAAGAATACTGGCGTCTTGATGAAACAGCGATTAAATCAGAAGAAGCGCGCCGTATTAACTTTGATTAACACCACGCACCATAGCTTATACATAAAATAATACGGTAGATATTATTGGAGAATAATAAATGGATTTCAGAAATGTACTGCGAAAAAATGCCATTCGCACTCGGTTTGTGATAGTCACCTATTTACTATTAATGCTAATGATCGGCTTATTAGTTGATAGCGCGATAGGTGCCAATCCTCATTTAAGTTTAATTGATAATATGCTGGCATTTCTGACATTCCAATCACTGCCTATTGCTTCATTGATTATTGTTGCCATTTCAATTGTGTTGCTGATTATTGTTCACTTTAAAGGGCATAAAATCATGTTGACGGGCATGAAAGCGCGACTAATTAATCCTGAAGAGCCATTAAATGCCCAAGAGCGACAATTATTAAATATTGTGGAAGAGCTTAGTTTAAGTGCGACTTTGGGCTATATCCCTAAGCTTTATATTTTAGATACACCAGAAGCCAATGCCTTTGCTGCCGGCTGGTCTGAAAAAAATGCCTTTATTGGTGTCACTCGTGGGTTGTTAAATCAACTTAATCGCCAAGAAATACAAGCCGTATTAGCCCATGAAACAGGTCATATTATTCATGGTGATACCCGTTTAACGCTGTATGTGGGTATTTTAGCAAATGTTATTTTAACGGTAACAAATATCTTTGGTAGCCGCTTATATATAGCCTCTGGTAACCGTGGTGGTAAAAGTAATGATGCCGCCAGTAAAGCACGATTGATTTTAATTGTACTCAACGTTGTTTTACCCATTATTACTCAAGTGCTCTATTTCTATTTATCGCGGACACGTGAATATATGGCAGATGCGGCAGCGGTTGATCTCACCCAAGATAATCAATCAATGATCAATGCACTAAAGAAAATTGCAGCACAACACGAAACTGAAAATTTTGAAGATGGCTCGACAGGACGAGCATATCGCAAAGCAGCCTTTATTTTTAATAAGGGAGACTCTCTTTTTTCAACCCATCCTTCGATTGAAAATAGAATAGCAGTGCTCGAAGGAAAAAAGACCTTTTAAACCAACAGATTAAAACAAAAGCGTTTATCCATTATTATGGAATAAATACATGAAATAAACGCTTTTTGATTATTCTATCATCATAGGATTGCTTAACGCTGTTTTTCACCATGATGAAAAATAGCAGTACGTAGACGCTCTTGCTGTTCATAACGCTGAGCAAAGGCTATTGTGTTATCTTTACCTAATTCCACCAGCAATTCGTTCATCGTTTGTATGCTAGCACTGGCAATGGCCTCATCAACCTGCTTAATCACTTCCTCATAATGAGACATAATTATTCCTCTTTTCCTATAAAATACTTATTAACTATCATATAACAAGAAAGGAGACGTTCTGTATTTTTAGTCATAAAAAAAGTGATTAAATAGAATTAAGTGGTCTATTTTTGGTTTCTTTACCTAATAACATAACCGCTAGTATCGCTATCACAATGGAAAGGCTAAAAATAAGAAAAATAGTGCTTATGTCAAATTGATATTGCACTAAATAGCCTACCATCAGTGGCCCTAATATTCCGCCAATACGGCCTATTGCCGTCGCCGTTCCAGCGCCTGTAGCTCGTATACCATCAGGATATTGTTCTGGGGTATAGGCATATAATGCCCCCCACGCACCTAAATTAAAAAATGATAACAACATACCAAATACTAATAGTGTGGTTGTGGAATCGGCTACGCTAAAATAGTAAGCGCTAATCGCGGTGCCTGCTAAATAGGTGATTAACACAAACTTACGACCATAACGTTCAATAAACCATGCTGCGGTAAAATAGCCCGGTAACTGAGCGAGTGTCATGATCAACACATATTGAAAGCTTTTAATTAAACTAAAGCCTTTTAACATTGCGACACTCGGTAGCCATAAAAAAATGCCATAATAAGAGAACACCACACAAAACCATAATACCCACAACATCAGTGTTGAACGGCGATATTGAGGTGACCAAATCAATGCCATTGATTGGCGAAGAGATAAACGATTTTGTAATAATGACTGTGTGGAACTGGGTTCTGGTAACTTTGAACGCAAATAGAGTGCATAAACTGCGGGTAGTGCGCTCAATAACATAGCCATACGCCAGCCATAATCAGGAATAATAAAATACGCTATTAACGCGGCAATTAACCACCCTACCGCCCAAAAACTCTCTAATAAAACAACAATACGACCACGCTCATGGGCTTTAACACTTTCACTCACCAATGTGGAAGCAACAGGTAATTCTCCACCTAATCCCATACCAATAAAAAAGCGTAAAATTAATACCACCATTAAGGAACTTGCTAATGCAGTTAAACCGCAACCAAGGCTAAATAGCAGCAACGTTAAGATAAATACCGGTTTACGACCTTTTCTATCGGCCATAATGCCAAAGACAAAAGCGCCTACTGCCATACCGATAGAATTAATACTGCCAATCCAACCTAATTGCGCTGCTGTTAATCCCCAATCTTCTTTTAACGCCGTTAATAAAAAGGCGAGAAGCCCCACATCCATTGCATCGAAAGTCCACCCCATTCCGGCAATACATAACAATTTACGACGAGAAAGTACCGTTGGTTCTTTTGCTGTTTCGCTTGCCACTGCCATGCTTCTATCCTTTACCATCCCAAAGTCATTTGTTTAGTATACTAAACAAAGAAATTAGACTTGTTAATAGTAAAAGACAAATTTAAATAAAATTTAACATAACTGAATGAAATTTAGCTAAAAAAAATCGGCATCTGTTGTTGCAGACACCGATTTTAATTTTTATTACCTTAAACACTAATTTGTAGATTAGCTTCTTAAACCGCGACCTTTTTCAATTAAGTACCAGGCTACGATATAAAACACGGCAATAAACAGGCATAGTACCGTGATTGTCACCGTTAATGACACATCAGTGATCCCTAAAAAACCATAACGGAAACCGCTTATCATATAAACAATCGGATTTAATTTAGAAACACCTTGCCAAAATGCAGGTAATAAGGAGAGTGAATAAAACACACCACCTAAATAAGTTAATGGCGTTAAAACAAAGGTGGGAATAATACTAATATCATCAAAGGTTTTCGCAAATATGGCATTCAACAATCCTGCGAGAGAAAAAACAATCGAGGTCATTAATAATGTCACCACAACCATTGTCCAAGAGTGTATTTCTAGTGGTACAAAAAATAGTGAAACCAGAGTGACCAATATTCCAACACAAATACCACGGGCGACTCCACCACCCACAAATCCGGCAATAACAACATGGGTCGGTACTGGCGATACTAATAATTCTTCAATACTACGTTGGAATTTAGCGCCAAAAAATGAAGAGGAGACATTAGCATATGAGTTTGTGATCACCGCCATCATAATCAAGCCGGGAACAATAAACTGCATATAATCAACACCGCCCATATCACCAATACGCTTACCAATTAAGTTACCGAAAATAACAAAATAGAGCGACATCGTGATAACAGGAGGAATTAAAGTTTGTACCCAGATACGACCAAAACGGGTCACTTCTTTAATCCAAATCGTCTTGAGGGCTACCCAATACAACTGAATCATTCCCTCTCTCCTTTTTCTGTTTCTGTATGATCTTCATTAACTAAATGCACAAATAACTCTTCAAGGCGGTTAGCTTTATTACGCATACTTAAAACCTGAATACCTTGTGCATTGAGCTGAGCAAAAACCCCATTCAATCCTTGCTCTCTTTTCACATCAACTTCTAGTGTTGATGTATCGACTAAACGATATTGGTAATTTTGTAATTCAGGTAACGGACTTTTTGCTGCTAAGTCTAAAATAAAGGTTTCAGACTCTAATTTACTTAATAAACCTTTCATACTGGTGTTTTCAACCAGTTCACCACGCTGAATAATGCCAATATTCCGACACAGCATTTCTGCTTCTTCAAGATAATGTGTGGTTAATATAATAGTGGTACCCTGTGCATTTAAATGTTGTAAAAACGTCCACATTGAACGACGTAATTCAATATCTACTCCCGCCGTTGGCTCATCGAGGATCAGCAATTTAGGCTCATGCATTAATGCACGCGCAATCATTAAACGCCGTTTCATTCCCCCAGATAAAAAACGTGCTCTATCATCTTTTTTCTCCCATAAATCTAATTGGGTTAAATACGTTTTTGCACGCTCTAATGCCACTTTACGTGGTACACCATAGTAGCCAGCCTGATTAAGGACTATTTGTAATACGGTTTCAAAAGGGTTGAAATTGAATTCTTGTGGCACTAATCCGAGTTGTCTTTTAGCATTAACCATATCGGTATCAGTGTCATAGCCAAATACTTTGACTTTACCACTGCTCTTATTCACCAAAGAGCTGATAATCCCTATGGTGGTCGATTTTCCTGCACCATTAGGGCCTAATAGCGCATAAAAATCCCCCGCTTCTACGGTTAAATTAATTCCTTTAAGCGCTTTGACACCATTATGGTAAGTTTTCGTTAACTCGGTTAACTCCAATGCATAAGTCATAAGTGGAAATTACCTTTTATCAACTGCATTATTCAGCATTGACTGAGCTGAAATCAGAAATAGCTATTCAACTAAGCCTTACCCCCTGAGTGTAAATCAAGATAGGTATAGAAAATGGGCTTAGTTCAATAGGATCAAAATGGAATAAGATATTCTAGAGAAAAATAAGACGTAAATAAACCGTTTTACAGATAATGCCTCAAACAGATAAATAAATTTTATTTAACTATTTTAATAGTCAACAGAGCGAACACTGCAATTACTGATCAATAAAAATGACGATTAATTGTAGCTATTTTCCAGTATTAATCTCAATAAAAAGCCAATAATAACTAAATGTTATTATTTAGCCTGTTTGATAGCAATAAATTTATTGGCCTTATTACTCAATCTGACTGATAGATATTATCATGCGCTTTATTACCTCAAATAATTTATCAATAAAAAACGAACAGATACCGTTAACAGGTTTTATCCTCATCATTCGCCAGCCCAAATAAACATTAATATTTTTTATGAAAAAATAATTACTCTCGATTATTCAAAATAAGAATAATCGAGTTAACAATCAGTTATCTTTTTATACATTTGATTTACATCAAATAATATGTTGATAAATTCATTAAACAAATACTGTAAAAAGTTCTATCTTATTTGAAAGCAAAAATAGACAAGCAATTAACTGTCACTTGGCTCAAAAAAAGCCTTCTGATTCATTTAAAAGTAATGGTATAAAAATACCCTTTCTTTATTGAGCTTAAACATCCAACAATAACATTAAAGCTATTTCGTGTTGGCCTACTGTCAGCGCAAATGGTGGGAAACTGAATTTACAGGCAGTCACATCATGATGAGAAAAATTGAAGAACTGTTAGCCAACAATAAACAATGGTCAGGTTCTGTTACAGAAGAAAACCCGCAATTTTTTAAAGAGCTGAGTAAAGGCCAAAAACCTCATTTCTTATGGATTGGTTGTTCAGATAGCCGCGTCCCCGCTGAAAAATTAATTAATGCCGCCCCTGGTGATTTATTTGTACACCGCAATGTGGCAAACCTTGTGATCCACACCGACTTAAACTGTCTTTCTGTTATTCAATATGCCGTTGATGTCCTACAAGTTGAACATATTATTGTTTGTGGTCATTATGGCTGTGGTGGTATTGAAGCTGCTATTGAAGGGACTGAGCTGGGCTTAATTAATAACTGGTTACTGCATATCCGTGATATCTGGTATAAACATAGCTCCATGTTAGGTGAACTCGCACCACAAGATAGATTAAATTTACTCTGTGAACTTAACGTGATAGAACAAGTTTATAACCTTGGTCACTCAACTATTATGCAAGCCGCATGGAAACGTGGACAAAAAGTGATGATCCACGGTTGGGTTTACGGTTTAAACAATGGTGAATTACACGATTTAGATATCACCTCAGACAGTCGTGAAAAACTAGAACTCTCTTATCGCCAAGCTATTGCAAAATTAAGCCATCCACGTTGATTTTCTAATATTAAACCCGCCAAAGCGGGTTTTTTAATATACGATATAAATCAACAAGATTATTCATCTAGTAGCGTTACATGACCAATATAAGGTAGGTGACGATAACGTTGTGCATAATCAATGCCGTAACCTATAACAAACTTATCTTCAATAGAGTAGCCAATCCACTCTACTGGCACATCCACTTCACGACGTGATGGCTTATCAAGTAGCGTACAGATAGCAATAGAGGCAGGCTCACGTAAACTTAAAATCTCTTTAACACGGTTTAAAGTATTACCTGAGTCAATAATATCTTCAACAATCAGAACATCTTTACCACGAATGTCTTCATCAAGATCTTTAATGATTTTAACGTCTCTTGTTGACGTCATTCCATTACCGTAACTTGATACTGTCATAAAATCGACTTCATGTGGCACTTCAATTTCACGACATAAATCCGCCATAAAAATAAAAGAGCCTTTTAATAAGCCAATTAAGACCAAATCGTGTTTTTCTTGACGAGAACGATAATGTTCTGTGATTTCACGACCTAATTCAGCAATACGCTGTTTGATCTCTTCTTCAGAGATCATGACATCAACAATATGTTTCATGATTTATTTCGATTGGGTTAACGGGGAAAGCAACCGATTGTACCAGAATTTCTATCATCATGCGACGTTGTCAATGAAGGAAAATAATGGAATAAAATATTAGCTTTACTCCCTTTATAAACTTTTATCACTAATTTTGTTACTTATTACAGTAAAAATTATCGACTCACCGTAAAGCCCGCCATCATTCCTGTATCTTCATGCTCTAATAAGTGACAGTGAGCCATAAATGGGTGTTCCTTTGTCGCTAAATGGTCAAATTTTACAAGGATCTCGCTAATTTGCCCTTCCACTCTGACAATATCTTTCCAACCTTGGCGATGTTTTTCAGGTTTATGACCATTTTCCGATAAAATACGAAACTGTGTTCCGTGAACATGGAACGGATGTAACATCATGTCGCCACGACCAGAAACCAACCAGCGTTCATAAACCCCTTGTTTAACATCAAATGCAGGTTCGGTCATTGAGAATGGGATCCCATTGATGCTATTTGCATTATAAATATCGACATCCGCAGAGCCATGACCACAATTCATGCCGCCCCCCATCATGCCATTTCCATTGCCCTGACGCATATGACTCATACCATGGTGAATTCCCGCCAACGCTTTATCACCGTAACGCTCCGTTAGCGCCATCATACCTTGCATATCTAAACGCATATCCATACGTAAATGTAATGAACGTGTCGCAATATGACTTAGTGATGGTAATGCAGGAATTAAGGCTAATTGATCAGGTAAAATACCCACCGCTTTTTCTGCTGAAGGCAGTAGACGTAATACAGGTAATACATTATCAAATGGCGCTAATACCATCCCCATTTGTCGGACAGGTAAAGTGACAATATCGAAATCACGTCCATCTGAGGTATCAACCAGTACTTCAAAACGCTCCCCCATTAAAATAGGGAGTTCTGTCACTTTGACTGGTTCCGCTAATAACCCACCATCGCTAGCAATTACATACATTGGTCGGCCATCACTGGTGGCTAAATTAAGACTACGTGCATTACAACCATTGAGGAAACGTAATCTAATCCAACCTTTTGGTACAATGTGTTGCGGTTGAATTGCACCATTAGTGAGCATCATATCGCCAAACCAACCTACTGCAGCACTCATCACATCAAGTTGATAATCAATTTGACCGTTACTGTCTAAGCGTTTGTCTTGTAAAATAACCGGTAAATCATCCACTCCCCAGCGATGAGGTAACTTTCGCTTGGCCGTTTCGTCATCCTCGATGATCACTAATCCCCCTAACCCCATTGCCACCTGTTTTCCGGTGATCCCATGAGTATGGGGATGAAACCAACATGTCGACTCCGCTTGATCTGGCGTAAAAGTTACTGTTCGTGATTTACCCGGTGCGATAGTCGCTTGAGGACCTCCATCTTGTTCACCACTTATCTCAAGACCATGCCAATGCACCGTCGTAGTCTCTGGTAGCGTGTTATTGATCTCAATAGTAACAGGTTCACCACGTTTTAATTTTAATGCTGGGCCTAATAAGCTACCGTTATACCCCCAAGTAGTTGTACTTGCTGTAGCAGTAAATTGGGAAACACCTTGTTGGATATTAAGAACAATCTTTTGTTGTTTGTCTGGGCTAATTTGAGGTGGAATAGCGAGTGAAGGCGTGTTAGTTTGGGCGAATGCGAGACGGCTCCAACTTGGTAATAGTGTGACGGCGCTTAATGTTGCCCCTAATTTTAAAAATTCACGACGTTGCATAATGTATTCCTTTGAATAAAATCAATTACTCTATATTTGTCATAATTAGGTAAATAAATTTATCGATAAACTATTGAGCAATGCTAAAGTCTCCCCTTACTGGAAGGTCAAATAGAAACCACACAAAGCAACGGGTCTTTGCAAAACTTTTAACTTAATTAAGTCAAATAACAAATCTTGTGAAATCATCACATATAGGAATGTCACCACTAATGAAAAAAATGTTCGCTTTGTTCTGCACTGTTATTCTTTCTTTTGCCACGCTTTTTTCTTCTAGTGCAAAAGCACTCACTTATACTCAAGCAGAAGACTTAGCTGATTTAACCGCGGTATACCTGTTTTTAAATAATGATTGTGGTTATGAGCAGATCTCAAAACAAAAAATAGAACGAGCGCTGATTATTTTTTCACAATCTCAGCAGTGGGATGTCTCTAATTATTCAATGCTCCCAATGAGCAAGCTTAATGAAGATAGTTATCAGGATTTAAAAAATATACAAATTGCTCATAACAAAAAATGTCAACTACTAGCCCAAAAATCACTTAGCTTACTAAACTATTAATTGTATAAAAAAGCCACTCTATCAAACTGATACAGTGGCTTTTCAATTTATTATATCTGTCGATATCTTACTGTTATTGCTATTTTACTCACGTTTTCTTTTCTGCTTTCGTTCACTGTAAAACAAGGCAATAGAAGGAATACTTTGAATGATCAACATGCGCAATATATGATTCGACATCACAAAAGCCGCATCGACATTCATAGTGATCGCGGCAAATGTCATTGCTTCCATACTTCCCGGTGCCCAAGCTAATACCAGCGTTGTCCAGGGAGCCCCTGTTAAATAAGCTGCGCTCAATGCAACGATCACCGTTAAAATAACGTTGATAATGACCACCTGCACAGAGGAAAAAGCATTTTTAATTAACGAAGCAAAAGGAAAAACCACAAAATGTGCGCCAATATTCATCCCAATTAACACCATACTGAGTTCATTTAATAGCATTGGAAAAGCAATCGGCTCACTGACAAAAGATTGTACCAATATTGCACTGCCTAATGATGTCAACATAAACGGTGCTGGAAAATGAATTTTCTGTAATAAAAGCCCAGATACTAGCCCTAACGCGACAATTAATAATAACCACATCGATGACAACAGTGTCATTTCAGGTAATGTAAACTCCGTAAGGGTTGCTTTATCTGAGCCAACAATAAATCCAGCCATAATAATCAATACGATTAAACGAATAGTATGAGAAATAACAATTTTTTGTGGTGGTGTTTTGGTATGATCTGTTAAAGCAAGAATAGCCGCCATCGCGCCAGGTACAGCACCTAACATAGCCTCTTCTTTTGTCCAACCAATATGACGATGAAACCATAAGAAACTGACAACAAATTGAATGGCTAAACAAATAACGAGGATAATCAAAAGAAGCACTAAATTATCCGCACTCCCTAAATGTACTTGGTTAAACATCAATCCAACAGAGGTGCCTAAGGTCAGTTGGATAAAAGTCAGTGTATGCTTAGGAACAGAGAGCTGCCATTTAAAACGATAAGCAATAATAACCACGACGATTGGCCCAAACATCAACGCCATCGGTAGACCAGATAATGTTAATAACCCACCAATTAGTGCACAAAACAGAATTCCCGGTAGTTTTTTTAAAAATGACATGTTGTGTTATCCAGTTTTTTTAATTATGGTACTAATCCTATCACTGGTATAAATATTTAATAAACAAATAATGATAATTTAA